>JACCQV010000449.1 GCA_013813945.1 Deltaproteobacteria bacterium
AAGAGCGTGAAGAGCGCCGAGGCCGAGGTGCTGATTGACAAGAAGAAGATCAAGCACCGCGTCGCCAACGCGAGCGCGTCGCGCATCAACTGCACGAACCACTACCAGACCTCCGGGATCTCGTGCGACGGCATCGAGCGCTACCGCGCCGGCATGGGCGCCAATTCGACCGCGTACATGGCCAGGAAGGACGTCGGTGCGGTCGCGATGTACCAGGTCTCCTCGACCCAGTTCGGTGGCCTCGTGGCATCGCAGGCGATCGCCGCGGTCGGCGTGCGCAAGGTCATCGGTCGTGGCTGGATCCAGGGCGGCCCCGGCATTGCGCGCATCGGTGTTCAGCAGGGACCGCGCTCGATCGGCACCATGAAGACGATCGCCGAGCCGCGCGCAGCGTTCGCGGGTGGCGTCGGCATGAACGTCGGCAACTCGGACGAGCCGGCCTCCGTGGCGCTCGACTTCGGCACCACGATCGATTCCAAGGACAACGAGCCGCAGATCTATCAGGTCGGCGCGAGCCTCGTGCAGCGCTTCTAGCTAGCTCACTCGCTATCAATGCCGTACTGGCGGAGCTTCTTCCACAGTGTGGTCCGGTTGATGCCGAGCATCGACGCGGCCTTGGTCTTCTGCCCCTCGCACAGCTCGAGCACGCGCAGGATGTGCGTCCGCTCCAGCTCGTCGAGCGTCGGCACGTGATCGCCGGCGAACGTCGACAGGCCTGACGTTGCGATCGCGACGCGGCCGGTGTGTGAGGAGACGTCAGCGACGTCGAGCGCCTCGCCGGATGACAGGATGACGGCGCGCTCGATCGTGTTCTCGAGCTCGCGAACGTTGCCGGGCCAGGGCTGCGCGACGAGGTGCGCGATCGCCGCATCGGTCAGCGCGGGACGGCTACGCTCTGCACGAAGCGCCGCTTGCTCCGCGAAGTGCCGCGCGAGGAGCGGGATATCCGCGGTGCGGTTACGCAGCGGCGGCACGTCGATCGTGATCACCGCGAGCCGGTAGTAGAGGTCCTCGCGGAACGTCTGGGTCTTGATGCCCTCCTCGAGGGCTCGATTGGTCGCGGCGATCACCCGGACGTCGACGCGGATCGCCGCCGTGCCGCCGACCGGCTTGACCTCGCCATCCTGCAGCGCGCGCAGCAGCTTGGGCTGGAGCTCCAGCGGCAGCTCGCCGATCTCGTCGAGGAAAAGGGTCCCGGTGTCCGCGGCCAGGAACAGCCCGCGCTTCGCCGTATCCGCGCCGGTGAACGCACCGCGAACATGCCCGAATAGCTCGCTGTCGAGCAGGCTGCCGACGAGCGCGCCGCAGTTGACGGGCATGAACGCGCGGCTCGCACGGCGGCCTGCGAAGTGCAGCGCTCGCGCCACCAGCTCCTTGCCCGTACCGCTCTCGCCGGTGATCAACACCGTCGCATCGGACTGCGCGACCTTGTCGATCGTCGAGCGCAGCTGCTGCATCGCCGTCGACTCGCCGATCATCGAGCCGTATGCGAGGCGCTTCGTGAGCTCGCCGTGCGCGCGCTTGAGCTCGTCCTCGTCGAGTGCGCGCCGGACCACGAGCCGCAGCTCATCGGGAGAGAACGGCTTGCCGATGTAATCGCGCGCGCCGAGCTTCATCCCGCGCACCGCGGTGTCGATCGACGGATACGCCGTGATGAGCAACACCGCGGGCGGCTGCTCGCCCGCGAGCAGGCGCGGCAGTAGCGACACACCGTCCTGGTCGGGCAGGTTGATGTCGCAGAGGATCAGGTCGAACCTCCGGCGCGACACGGCCGCGAGTGCGCCCGCGGCTGAGTCGACTGCCTCGACCTCGTATCCCGCACGACCGAGAACGTCGCTGCACAGCGCGCGGATGCCGCGTTCGTCGTCGACGACGAGGATGCTGCTCACGTCGCGTTGGGTATCACGACCCTGAACTCCGCGCCACGACCGTTCGGACCCTCGCCGACCTCGATCGACCCTCCCGCCGTCGCGACCAGGTGCTTGCACACCGCCAGCCCCAGCCCGGTTCCGACACCCGCCGCCTTGGTCGTGAAGAACGGGTCGAACACCCGACCGCGGTCCTTCGCCGGCACGCCGGGTCCTTCATCACTCACCGTGATG
>JACCQV010000507.1 GCA_013813945.1 Deltaproteobacteria bacterium
GTTCCCAGCAGCGTGGTTGCCGTCGTCGAGACCCAGCTGACCGATCCGAATACGATCTTGCGGCTCCTGCCGCACGGCGTAATCGTGGTGGCGCACGACTGGCGGATCGCGTTTGCCAACCCCGAGGCGATTCGCATGCTGGGCGAGGCCGGGGAAACGCTGTGGGCGCGCTGTCCCGATCTGGAGCAGACGGCGTTCGCAAACGCGTTTCGCTATGCGATGGCGGATCGCACCGAGCTGTTGACCGAGAGCGCACTGCCGACGGTCGGCTGGTGCCAGGCGCGCGCGCGTCCGACCCCCGATGGCGGTCTCCTGATCACCCTCCGTCAGGTGCAAGCGCACAGCCTGGAGACCGGCCAGGCGAAGCAGGCCCTGCTCGTCGGTGAGATCGGCGATGCGTTGACCCGCGAGGACTCCCTCCACGGCGCGCTCCAGCGCTGTGCGGCTGCCATCGTCCGCAACCTCGACGCCACCCTCGCGCGGATCTGGGTCCTCGATCAGAGCGGCGATCTCCTCGAGCTGTCCGCGAGCGCAGGCGCCGACAAGCAGCTCGCTGGTCACCAGGCGCAGCTACGCGTGGGCCAGGACAAGGTCGGTCAGATCGCGGAGGACCTGTCGCCGTACCTCACGAACGACGTGCCGACCGACAAGCTCGTCGGCGACACGGAGTGGTCACGCCGCGAGAAGATCGCGTCCTTCGCAGGCTACCCGCTTCGCATCGAGGACCGGGTTCTCGGCGTGATGGCGATGCACTCGCGCAAGCTGCTCGATCACGACCTGCTCAACTCGCTGTCGACGATCGCCGATGCGATCGCGCTTGGCATCGCGCGGAAGACCTCCGATGCGGCCCGCCGGCGCGCCGAAGCGCTGCTGCGCATCCACGCAGAGCGGCTCGAGGTCCTCCACGATCTCGGCAAGGAGCTCTCGGCAGAGCTCGACGTCACCATTCTCGTGCAGAAGGTGATCGACACCGCGACGCGGCTGTCGGGCGCGCAGTTCGGCGCGTTCTTCTATCACCTGCCCAGCGACGGCAACCAGATCCTGACGTACTACGCGCTCAGCGGCGTGAGCCGTGAAGCATTCGCGCGGTTCCCGCTCCCGAGGATGACCGCACTGCTGTCACCTGCCTTCGGCGGCGATCGCGCCGTGCGCGTCGACGACATCCATTCGCACGAGGCCTACGGCAAGACGGGGCCGCACTTCGGAGTCCCGCCCGGCCACGTGCCAGTGACCAGCTTCCTCGCGGTCCCCGTCCGCGGTCACAACGGCAGGCGAATCGGCGCGCTTCTGTTCGGCCACAAGGAACCGAACGCGTTCAGCGTCGAGACCGAGAAGCTGGTCACCGGCATCGCATCGACCGCAGCGATCGCCATCGAGAACGCGCGGCTGTTCAAGGAGGCGCACGATCTGATCGTCAAGCTCGAGAAGAGCAACGCCGAGCTCGACCAGTTCGCGTACGTGGCGAGCCACGACCTCAAGGCGCCGCTGCGCGGGATCGCCAACCTCGCGGAGTGGATCGAGGACGATCTCGGCGAGCGGATGGATGACCAGGCTCGCGAGCACATGAATCTGTTGAAGGGTCGCGTGATCCGGCTCGAGAACCTCATCGGCGGCATCCTCGCGTACAGCCGCGCTGGCCGTGATGGCGGCGACTCCACGCCCATCGCTCTCGCCGCGCTCACGCGCGAGGTCTGGGAGCTGCTGGCCCCGCCGGAGACCGCGCACCTCACGCTTGCTGGAACGTTCCCCACGATCGAGGCGAGCCGCGTCCAGCTCCAGCAGGTGCTGATGAATTTGATCGGCAATGCCCTCAAGTACAACCAGGGCCGCGATCTCCACATCGAAGTCGGCGTCCGCCGCGACGGCGATCGCTGGGTGATCTGGGTCAAGGACGACGGCATCGGGATCGCTCCGGAGTTCCAGGACCGGATCTGGGGGCTGTTTCAGACGCTCGAGCGTCGTGACAAGATCGAGAGCACGGGTATCGGCCTGTCAGTCGTTCGCAAGATCATCGAAGCCCACAAGGGCCGCACCTGGGTCGAGTCCGAGCTCGGCGCGGGTGCGACGTTCTACTTCACGTGGCCCGCGGGGTCGGAGGGAGACAAGCTCCATGGATGAACGGGCATTGAATATCCTGCTCGTCGAGGACGACGAGGTCGACGTCATGACGGTCAAGCGGGCCTTCGTGAAGGCGAAGATCACGAACCCGGTGTTCGTCGCGCAGAACGGCGTCGAGGCACTGGAGATGTTGCGTAGCCAGAGCGTTCCGGCGGAGCGACGCGTGGTGCTGCTCGACCTCAACATGCCGCGGATGAACGGAATCGAGTTCCTGCGCGAGGTCCGCAAGGACCCGGCACTCGCGCTCATCACCGTGATCGTGCTGACCACGTCGAACGAGGATCGCGACCGGGTCGAAGCCTACGAGCTCAACGTGGCGGGCTACTTGCTCAAGCCGGTCACCTTCCACGACTTCGCGGACGTGATGGCGACGCTGAACAAGTACTGGACGCTGATGGAGATGCCGGCCTAGAAGCTCAACGACAGTCCCGCGACGACGCCGGAGGCGTCTGGGGTCTGCGGTGGCGCGAGGTAGAGTGCGGAGATCGTCGGCGGTGCGAGCCCGAGCTTCCCGCGCAGCGCGCGCACCCTGCGATTGTGCTCGGGCGGCACCAGCCAGGCATCGACCGTTTGCCAGATCCGCAGGCCGATCAGCGCCGCGAGGCCGCCGAGGACCATGTACTCCTCCTTGTTCCCGGCCGGCCCGCAGCAGCGCGCCGCGCCGTACAGGGTCACCGCCACCGCGACGCTGTCGCCAACGGTGAACATCCACCCGCGGCTCTTCCACCGCCCCTGGACGCCTTGACCGACGCCGAACCCGATGAACGTCGCGAGCCCGCCACCGGTGAGGTACCTGGGGAGCGAGATTTCCCCCTGGTCGAGCAGCTCCTGCTGCTCCTCGGTGATCTGGAGCTGGGGTGGCATCGGCTGCTGGGGTTGCATTGGCTGCGCGAGTGCGGGCGTGGAGAGCGCGATTAGCAGGATCAAGACCAGGGCTGGCATCACGACCTCCTAGAACGAGAGCGAGAGTCCAGCGACGGCACCCGACGCATTCGGGTTCTGCGGCGGAGCGAGATAGAAGCCATACGTCGGCGGAGCGAGCCCGATCTGCTGCTTCAGCGCGCGTACCTTGCGGTTGTGGCGCGGCGGCGCGACCCACGCATCGACGACCTCCCAGACCCGGAACGCGGCCAGGCCGACGACGCCGGCCAGGGCGATGTTCTGGCCACGGCGGTCTCGCGTCTGGTCCGGCACCTCGTTGGATCCGGTGCCGCGATAGTCGTCGCGATGATCGATCTGCAGGAGGCCGTAGACGATCGCCGTCATCGAGGCGGCCTCGCCGACCGTGAAGATCCAGCCCTTCTCGCCCCATCG
>JACCQV010000514.1 GCA_013813945.1 Deltaproteobacteria bacterium
GATCACGCCATCGCGGGTCGCGCCGGTGCGCTCGATCAGTCGCGGCAGGAGCGCGAACACGCTGGGTGGATAGCCGTGGCGCGCTGGCGGTTCTCCGGCAGACAGCCCGACCTCGCGCTGCGCGCGCGCCACCCGGGTCAGCGAGTCACACAGCAGGAGCACCGACGCTCCGCGCCGATCGCGAAACCACTCGGCGATCGCGGTCGCGACGTGCACCGCACGCAACCGCACGAGCGCGGGCGCATCGCTCGTCGCGCACACCACGATCGTGCGTGTGCGGGCCGTCGACAGCTCGTCGCCGAGGAGCTCCGCCAGCTCGCGGCCACGCTCACCGACGAGACATAGCACGATGACATCTGCGGCCGAGCCGCGCGCGATCTGGCCGAGCAGCGTCGACTTGCCAACGCCCGCTGCGGCGAACAAGCCGACGCGCTGGCCGCGACCGAGCGTCAGCATCGTATCGAGGACGCGGACGCCGGTCGGCAGCGGCGCCGTGATCGGTGGCCGATCGAGGGCGGGCGGCGCTGCGCGATCCACTGCCCACGCCTCGCCGGTCAGCGCGGGTCCGCCGTCGAGGGGCTCGCCGATGCCGTCCAGCACTCTCCCCAGGAGATCATCGCCGCACTGGATCTCGAGCGCGGCGCCCGTTCGCCACACCGCGCTTGCGGGCGCGACCCCGGCGAGATCGCCGAGAGGAAGCAGCACGGCCTGCTCGCCGCGAAACCCGACGACCTCGGCCGCCAGTGGTGGCCGAGCACGGCGATCGATCTTGACGACCTCCCCGAGCGCGACACCCGGAACGGTGGCGCGCAGCACCAGGCCGACCACCTCGTCGACCGCCCCGGGCGCAGGTGCTGCCTCGGTCGATCGGTCCTCGGGCACCGCCTCGGCGATGTTCAAGCTGGCCGTGATCGCGCCGCGGGTTCCGTCTTCGGTCGCGGCGCGCACGTGCTGCCTCGCCGCAGCGATCCGCAACGACTCGCGGCGCGCGTCGGCGACGATCCGCTCCGTCAGCTCCTCGGCATGCTGGGCGAGCTTCTCCGCGTCCGCGACCGCCAGGGCGCGCAGTCGCTCGGCTTCCGCGCGTGCATCGGCGAGGATCTTCTCGGCCGCGTTGCGTGCGTCATGCTCGACCCCTGCGATCACGCGCCCGGACTTCACCGGGCAAGCATATCAGGGGGAGAGCTCGACCTGCGGGTTCGCGTTGATCACGTTCGTCGACAGGTTCACGCGGACGATCGTCGTCTGCTTGTTGACCCGGACGATCGTTCCGCTCCCACCCGCGAGCGTCGACATCGACGTGCCGCGCAGAACGTTCGCCTTCCAGCCCTTGCCGACACCTTGCAGCGAGCCCGCTGCGACGGTGAGCTCGAGTCCCTCGGCCGTGACCTCGAACCTGAGGACGCGCGTCACGACCGGATTGACGACAGGCACCGGGACGGGTGGCGTGACGACCGTCGTCGTGGTCGACGTGCCCGGCGGTGTGGGTCCGACGCATCCCCTCCACGTCGGCGGCGCACCCGGTGCGCAGATCTTGTCGCACGCGCGATCGGTCGGGTCATGCGTCTCGCACGTCGAGGGCGGCGGCGGCACCTCAGGCAACCTCGGTGGATCGTTGACCGGGATCTCGAGCCACTTGGGCCCCGTGGCGACCACCGGATCGGGCGTGAACGCTGCCTGCAGTGTGTACGCGCCCGCATCCATTCGCCGCGGTGCGTAGATCCGCACGAAGTACTTGCCCATCGCATTCTCGATCGATGCCGAGCGCGTGCGCCCCGTGGTCCGGGTCGAGGTCTCCCTCGCGACCGGGACGTTCCATTGATCGAACACGTCGAACGCGACCTTGAGTCCGGGGCGCGGCGTCGTCCACGACATCTGAAGATCCAGGGTTCCACGCGCGCCCGCGGGGAGCTCGATCAGCTTCCAGTCGACGCGATCACCGCCGGGATAAGTGACGATGCCACGGACCTTTGCCTCGTTCTGGTCGAGCGCGATGGGTGCCGCACCCTTGATCCGGCCGTCCGGGCCGGTCGCTCGATCCTGGGGGACGTTGTTCGCGCACGCTGCTACACACACCAGGCCCAGCCACGAGGTCCTCATCATCACTCAATGGTGAGCGACGGCGAACAGCGCTGCAAGTGCAGGCGTATCTTCGACGGGAGTGCGGGCATAGATCCTCATCTCCCGGGCCACCACGAGCCCGATCGGGCGCGCCAGACGATGAGTGATCTGACGGCGCAGCAGGCTGTCGGTGTGTGGCGCCACGGCCCGGGCACCGATCTTGAGGAGCGCGACGGGATCTGGATCGACCCGCGCGCGATCGATCGCGGCGCGCCGTTGCCCGAGCGCACCTGCGCGTGGTGCCGTGCCGATCCGCGCAGCCGCGACGAGCAGACGCTCACCGAACACGGGCGCCGCGTTCACGGCCAGCGATCCCAGTGCGAACGCGAGTTGATCCGCGCCGACATCTTCGAGCCAGGCGCGGAGCACCGCAGGAGTCAGGCGGGCAAGGTCGCCGACCTCGCGCGGCCGGAGCTTCGCTGGATCGATCGGCGGCATCGGCGGGAGGGCAGCGCACGCCGAGCGCGCGAGCCAGACTTCGACCTCGGTGATCGCCCCCGACGCCAGCGCATCCCGTGCGGCCGGCGGCAGGTCCGCGAGTGCCGCCTCGATCCAGCTCGCATCGACGCCGCGCAGACCGGGTGGCACGGGGGCTCGCGATGCCACCGCCCACGTCCGGCGCTTGTCTCGGCGCGCTTCGGGCGACATCGCGACTAACCGGTCGTACGCAACGCGAGCGGCTTCGCCGATCGGACCCGCGATTCGCGCGAGCACGGCTCGATCTTCGAGAGCCACGAACGATGCGGCCGCGAGCACGCGCGCGATCACGGCCCGCCTCCTACTTTTCTGGCTTGAACTGACCGGTCTCCGCATGGCGCCGGCGCTGCTTCGGCGTGCGGAGCTTGTAGCGCAGCAGCTTGCCGCCCGGACCGCGGGGCAGTGCGTCGACAAACTCGATCCACCGCGGATACTTGTACGGCGCGAGCATGCTCTTCACGAACTCCTTGAGCTCGGCCTCGAGCTTGGGTCCGCTGTCCTGCCCGACGTTGGTGACGACGAACGCGAATGGCTTCATCAGGCCCTCGTCGTCATCGGCGCCGATCACGGCCGCTTCCCACACCGCTTCATGCGAGGTCAGCACGCGCTCGACCTCCGACGGTGACACCCACTTGCCGCCAACCTTGAACAGATCATCGACGCGGCCGCAGTGATGGTAGTAGCCCTGGCGATCGATCATGAAGCGATCGCGTGTGGTGAACCAGCCGTCCGCACGGAGATCGATCTGGCCAGTGCCGCTGCCGCCCCAGTACCCGGTGAACAGCGATCCGCATTGCAGCTCGAGCGTTCCGATCTCGTCGACGCCGACGGGATCGCCATCCTCGTCGACGAGCCGAACCTGCACGCCCTGGAGTGGCTTGCCGCAGACGCCGGGGCGCGCGCCCGGGTCATTGCTCTTGCCGGCGAGCGCGAACTGGAAGATCTCGGTCAGGCCGTAGCCAACGACGACCTCGGTCCCAAGCACCGATCGGATCCGCGGGACCAGCCGCTCCGGCATGCCCTCGGCGCCGGCCACGGCATGGCGGAGGTTCGCGAGTGGCTTGTCGATCTTGTTCGCCTCGGCGTCGTACGCGAGCTGTGCGTACACCGACGGCGTCGCGAACAGCACGGTCGGCTGATAGCTCTCGAGCGCATCGAAGACGAGCTTGGATTGCGGCTGCTCGGGGAACAGCAGTGCCTCGGCCTGCGCCACCATCGGCAGCAACAGACCTGCGCCGAGGCCATACGCCGTCGACAACCGTGCGACCGAGAGGATCCGATCCTCGGAGGTCAGCGACAGCAGATCGCGAGCGAACGAGTCGTGGGCAGCGGCGATCGTGCGCTGGCAGTGCGGGACGGCGCGCAGCTCGCCCGGTCCGGATCCGGCGGAGTAGAGCAGCATGCACACGTCTTCGGGGCCCATCCCGACGGGCTTCTGCGGGCTCGCCGCATTCATGATCGCGTGGAAATCGTGGCTGCTCGGCAGCTGCGAGCCGACGCAGATCACCTCGCGCAGCATCGGTGTCTCGCTGCGAACCGCATCGACGACGGCCTCATGCGTGTCATCGACGATCGCGATCACCGCACCTGCATGGACGACGTACTCGCCGACATCATCCGGCGTCGACAGCTCGGACACCGGTACGGCGACCGCACCGGCGTGGATCACAGCGAGGATCGACGCGGCGGCCTCGAGGGTGTCGCGCATGAGGATCAGCACGCGCTCGCCGCGCTGCAGCTTCAGCGTGCGGAGTGCACCCGATAGCTTCGCCACGTTGGTCGCAAGCTGGTCATAGGTCCAGCCGCGGTCCCCCTGGCGCAGAGCCCCCCTCGGACCCGCACCGGTCGCCAGCGCGCCCTCGATGAGCCACGCCGCCAGGTTCCCCACCGCAGACATGCACGCAAATTGTAAGGGACTACCGGCGCGACCACAAAAAAGATCGGGCACTGTTACGTGTGCGCATCGTCGGCGGGATCCACAGCGGACGGGTCCTCCGGGCGCCCCCAGGGGCTGCAACACGTCCTACC
>JACCQV010000542.1 GCA_013813945.1 Deltaproteobacteria bacterium
GACCAGGTCCTCGAGCACGCCATCCGCGAGGTACGCGTCGTCGGTCGCGCACGCCAGCGGTAACACCGCGATCGTGGTCTCGGCAGACATCATGGTCGGCAACGAGGTCGGCGTCGGTGACGCCGTCGGTGATCGAGTCGGCCGTTGTGCGTGAACGTCGCCGGGCGCCGCTGCGAGCGCGGCGATCGTCGCGCCGATCTCCTCCACGGTCGGGGGACGCCGCGCGCGATCGAGGGCGAGGCACTGCGCGACCAGCGCGGCATACGCAGCCGGTGCCGACGGTGACACGAACGGGCGCGGCGGCTGCGAGGTCTGATTGACGGCGATCGCGACCGGGTTCTCACCCGACCACGGCCGGGTCCCGGTCGCGAGCTCGAACAAGATCACGCCGAGCGAGAACACGTCGGAGCGGGTATCGATGTCGGCACCCGCGAGTTGCTCGGGTGACATGTAGCGAGGCGTGCCGATCACCGCGCCGATCTGCGTCACGGTCACCTCGTCCCCACTGCGGGCGATCCCGAAATCCGTGATCACGGCGCGGTCCGTCTCGCGCTCGATCAGGATGTTGTCAGGCTTGAGGTCGCGGTGAACCACGCCCGCCGCGTGGGCCGCCGCGAGCCCGTCACAGATCTGGGTTGCGAATCGCTGCAGCCGCGGCCAGGGCAGCGGGCTACCGAGCTCCCGGGTCAGCGGCAGACCATCGATGAGCTCCATCGTGAGGAACTTGTCTCCTGCGTGGTCGCCGATGTCGAACATTCGCGCGACGTTGCGGTGCTGGATCCTGCGGGTCAGCCGGACCTCGCGGCGAAACCGCTCGATCGCATCGTCGCTGAGACCCGCGCGCAGGACCTTGAGCGCGACCTTCTCGCCGAGCTCGACGTCCAGCACCTCGTAGACGCGCCCCATTCCGCCGCCGCCGAGCCAGCGTACGATCCGGTAGCGACCCGCGATCACCGCCGCGATCTCGCCCTGCCCATTGGACGCGGGAAGCGAGCTCGCGAGCGTATCGTCATCGCCGACGGGCATCCGCGCGATCGTAACACTGCCCACTCGGTCGCGAGAGATCGAGCGCAGCGGCGTCTGCACCCGCGATGAACAACGGTCGGCACCTCGGCCGTCTGCCGAGACGCGCCACGTGGCGATCACCGGGTCCGATACCAATGCTGGAACTGCGGCCTCGCCGTGGCGAACCATCCAGCGCGCTGCGAATACCGTGACGGCCGGAGACACCGTGATCATCCATGCCGGCACCTACGTCGGCTTTCGGGTGACCGCGCAGGGAACCCAGGCGGCCCCGATCGCGTTCACCGGCGAAGGTGTCGTGCGCATCGATGGTGCCGCGACCACGAATCGTGACGCGGTCCTCGTCGAATCCGGCGCGGCATGGATCCGGATCGAGGGCCTGACCGTCACCGGGGCGACGCGCGCGGGGATCAGCGCTCTCGACTGCTCGAACATCACCGTGCGCGGTAATCGCGTGGACGCGAACGGCCGGTGGGGCGTGTTCTCGTCGTTCTGCGACGATCTGGTCGTCGAGGACAACGAGGTCTCGCGTTCGAACACCGAGCACGGTGTGTACGCCTCGAACAGCGCGGACCGGCCAGTGATCCGACGCAATCGGATCTGGGGCAACGGCATGTGCGGCGTGCACATGAACGGCGACATCAACTTCGGCGGCGACGGGGTGATCTCGAACGCGGTCGTCGAGAACAACATCATCTACAACAACGGAACCAAGGGCGGCTCGGCGATCAATGGCGACGGTATCGTCGGAGCGGTGATCCGCAACAACGTTCTCGACGGCAATCACGCCTCCGGTATCTCGCTCTACAAGATCGACGGTGGTCTGCCGTCGACCGGCAACCAGGTCATCAACAACACCGTGCGGATGGCGAGCGACGCCCGCTGGGCCGTCAACATCCAGGACGGTTCGACCGGCAACGTGCTGCGCAACAACGTGCTGCTCCATGCGTCCTCCACGCGCGGCGCGATCGATGCGTGCGCGGGCTGCACGAGCGGCATGATCTCGGACCACAACGCCGTCGTCGGCCGGTTCTCGATCGGCGGGACCGTCGTCTCGCTGACCGGCTGGAGAGCGCAGACCGGCACGGATGCGTCGTCGTTCGTGGCGACCGATGCACAGCTGTTCACGAACGCTGCACTGGGAGACCTGACACTGCGTGCAGGGTCACCTGCGATCGATCAGGGTCTGGCGCAGGGCGCGCCCGCAACGGACGTCCTCGGCACGTTGCGGCCGCAAGCTGGGGCGATCGACATCGGTGCATACGAGCACTGCACCGGGCCATGCACCGGTCAGCCGGATCCCGGCGACCCGGGCGATGGCGGTGATCCGGGCGACGGCGGTGACCCCGGCGACGGCGAAGATCCACCGGCGGGTGACGACGGCGACTTCTTCGTCGGTCCGCCACGTGCCGACGAGGAGGCCGGGTGCAGAGCGGGTCGCTCGAGTGGAGCCGGCTGGCTCGTGCTCGTGCTCGGCGCGCTGGTCGGACGTCGCCGCCGCCGCTGCTCCTAGCCCTCGCGCGCGTACAGCTTGCTGACGCCGCGGTTCTCGAGCCAGCGCGGATCTTCCTCGGAGATCTTGCCCGCCATGACATCGGACCGGAGGCCACGCTCGATCTCGGCGAGCTTCTTGACCTCCGCCATGAACCGGTCCGCCGCCTTCTTGTACAGCGTTGGCCGCGGCTTCTCGGCCTTGAGATCCTCGTAGTCCACCGGTGGGCCGAACACCGAGATGATCGCCTTGGACCGCCGCGCTTCCTTCGTGAAGTTGACGCGGATGTCCTCGACGACGTTGTTGCCGAGACCGTTGATGAATGCCGGGATGACCATCGGCTTCGCGAGCAGCGCGACCTTGCCCACGCCCGGCTGCGCCGGCAACAGCTGGTACGGATCGGGTCCCTTGCCGCGGGTGCCCTCCGGGTGCATCCCGAGCACGCTGCCGGGCCGCTGGAGGATCTCGACCATGCGGTCGAGCGCCTCGTCATTGAGCTGGCGGCGTTCGGCCTGACGGAAGATCGGCGGGTACATCGCGCCGCCGGCGATCGCGGCGTTGATCACGATGCCGAGCGGCTTGTCGTAGAAGAAGTTCGAGCGGACGGGGAACTGCAGGGACTTGCTCCACGGGACCGGGCCCATGTAGCAGGCGAGCAGCATGCAGTACGAATCGAAGAAGCTGCGGTGGTTGGCGACCAGCATCACGCCCGTGGTCGGGCGCAGCGTCATCAGATCCTCGACGCCGTGGGCGAGGATCCGGCGCGCGATCGCGGCCCGGACCCAGACGTACGAGAAGCCGCGCAGGAACTGGGTCTGCAGCCACTTCCCCCGCGGATCCTCGTTCGCGAACTCCCCGAACCGGAGGGCCAGCTTCTCGACACGGGTCAGCGGGGTGTCCTGGGCCATCCCGCGACGACTTACCACAGGATCCCCACCTACCGGTTTGGCCACCCCACCGATTGACCCCGCACGGACAGCGTCCTAATTTCCGCAACACCTCGATGTCACTCGAATTCTCCGCGGACGCCCAGAAGAAGATCGCGGCGCTGTGCGAGCGCTATCCCACGAAGCAACCCGTGGTGATGGCGGCGCTTCACCTGGCGCAGAAGGACTTCGGCCACCTCTCCGATGACGCGCTCCGGCTGGTCGCGTCGACGCTCGGGTTGCCGTACGCGCACGTCTACGGCGTGGCGACGTTCTACACGATGTATCGCCGCGAGCCCTCGGGCAAGACGACGATCCGGATGTGCACCAACATCTCTTGCATGCTGCGCGGCGGCTACGAGGTCCTCGCGGCGTTCGAGAAGCACCTCGGCGTCAAGAAGGGCGGCACGACCCCGAACAAGCTGTTCACGCTGATCGAGGAGGAGTGCATCGCCGCCTGCGCGAACGCGCCCTGCGCGATCGCCGGTACGAGCTACCTCCTCGACCTCACGCCCGACCAAGTTCCGACGATCATCGCGGATCTCGAGAAGCGTCCGTCCCCCGAGTCGGAGGTCGTGTAATGGCTGCACCGATTGGCACCAAGCTCGTCTCCGCCCGGTTCGGCAACATCGAGGCGCAGACCCTCGCTGGCTACGAGAAGACCGGTGGCTACGGCACGCTGCGCAAGGCGCTCGCGATGCGTCCCGATGACATCATCAACGAGGTCAAGGCGTCGAACCTGCGCGGCCGTGGTGGCGCAGGGTTCTCCACGGGCATGAAGTGGAGCTTCGTCCCCAAGGACAGCAAGACCGTCCACCTCGTCTGTAATGCCGACGAGTCCGAGCCCGGCACGTGCAAGGACCGCGAGCTGATCTACTGGGATCCGCACCTCCTCATCGAGGGGATGATCATCTCGGCGCACGCGCTCAAGGCCGTACACAACTACATCTATATCCGCGGCGAGATGATGCGCGAGTACGTCGTCCTCCAGAAGGCCGTCGACGAGGCGTACGCGCGCGGCTACCTCGGCAAGAACGTCCTCGGCACGGGCCTCGAGATCCAGCTCACGGTGCATCGCGGTGCGGGCGCGTACATCTGCGGCGAGGAGACGGCACTGCTCAACTCGCTCGAAGGCCTGCGCGGGCAGCCGCGCCTCAAGCCGCCGTTCCCGGCGGTCAAGGGGCTGTTCGGCAACCCGACGATCGTGAACAACGTCGAGACCCTGATGAACGTTCCGTTCATCATCGACAAGGGCGGGGCGTGGTTCAACGAGCTCGGGACCGGCCGCTCCGGTGGCACCCGCATGCTCTGCGTGTCCGGCCACGTCAACAAGCCCGGCGTGTTCGAGCTCCCGATGGGCATCACGTTCAACCAGATCATCGACGACGTGTGCGGCGGCGTGTGGAAGGGCCGCAAGGTGAAGGCGGTCATCCCGGGTGGCGTGTCGATGCCGCCGCTCGCGCCGGATGAGCTCGATGTGCCGTGCGAGTTCGATGCGCTGCAGACGGACGAGCGGATCAAGCCGGTGATGGTCTCGCCGACGCAGGTGTTCGATCTCGGCGGTGGTCGTCAGCTCCGCACGATGGCGGGCTCGGGTGGCGTGGTCGTCCTCGACGATCAGTGCGACATCCCGATGGCCGTGTGGCGAATCATGAAGTTCTTCGCGCACGAGTCGTGCGGCCAGTGCACGCCGTGCCGAGAGGGCACCGGCTGGCTCGAGAAGGTGTCGCGGCGCGTCGCCGAGGGCAACGGCAAGCCGGATGATCTCGACCTGCTCGCGAGCATCTCGCACGGCATCGCGGGCAACACGATCTGCGCGCTCGGCGATGCCGCGGCATGGCCGATGCTCGGATTCCTCACGAAGTTCCGTGCGGACTTCGAAGCGAAGCTGAAGAAGAGGGCCGCATGAGAGTCCTGATGTTGATCGTGACGATGCTGCTGACGCTCGGCGCGATCGATGCGATCGCACCCGCGCTGGCGATCGCCGATCCGATTCCCGCGCAGATCAACAACAAGCCGCGCGTGGCGATCACGAAGCGCTCCCAGCACAGCGACAAGATCGAGTCCAAGGACAAGGGCATGGCCCTGCTGTTCTGGGCGTTCGCTGCGGCGACGATCGGCGGCGCACTGTTCGTGGTCACCCGCCGCAACCTGATCGCGGCGGTCATGGGCATGGTCGGCAGCTTCCTCGGGATCAGCGCCGTCTACATGATGCTCTACGCGAGCTTCCTGTCCGTGATCCAGATGCTGGTCTACGCCGGCGCGATCATGGTGCTGTTCGTGTTCGTCGTGATGATCCTGAACCGGCCCGAGGACGAGCCTGTCGCTCCGACCGGCCGTGCTGGCCAGGCGATCGGTGGCCTGGCGATCGTCTACCTCGTCGGCCGGCTGATCTTCATGCTGATGAAGGTGCAGCCGCCGAACCCGGCGACCGCGGTGAATGCCCCCGCGCCGGTCGAGCTGCCGGGCGACATCGTCGGCACCACCGAGCGCGTCGACTGGGGCTCCGTGAAGGCCGTCGGCTGGGACCTGTTCGGGCCCGGGCTGTTCGTGTTCGAGGCGACCTCGATCCTGCTGCTGATCGCGGTGGTCGGCGCGATCGCGATCGCCCGCCCGCTGCACGAGGATCAGGACAACCAGAGCGAGCCGCGACACACACCGCGCGATGAAGCCGCGCACGCGGATGCTGCACGAAAAGTAGCTGATGCGGAAGCGACGACGGGAGGCCACGCGTGAGTGACATCCTGTTCAACGTGGGCTACGGGCACTTCCTGGTGCTCGCGGCGCTGCTGTTCCTGATCGGCACCGCGGGTGTGATGATCCGGCGCAACGCACTGATCATCGTGATGAGCGTCGAGCTGATGCTCAACGCCGCGAACATGACGCTCCTGACGTTCTCCCGCATGTGGGGGGACCTCTCGGGGCACACGTTCGCGCTGATCGTGATCGCGGTTGCTGCGGCCGAGGCCGCGGTCGGTCTCGCGATCGTGGTGGCGGTCTTCCGAGGGCGACGCAACGTCGATGTCGATCGACTCACCACACTGAGGCACTGAGATGGACTACTCCACCCTCAAGTTCGCCGGTCTCCCCGTCCTCGCGTGGGTCCCGCTGTTGCCTCTGCTCGGGGCGCTCATCAACCTGACGCTCGGGCGCCGCTTCGCGCGGACCACCGTCCACACGATCGCGATCGGATCCGTCGCAGCTGCGTGCGGCCTGTCGATGTGGCTCGTGTTCGGCCTGCTGTGGGCGGCCTTCAAGGACGGTCGCGGCGGCACGGGCATCGCGCAGTCCGTCTACACCTGGATGGAGGTCGGCAACTTCAAGGTCGAGCTCGCATTCCGGCTCGACACGCTGTCCGCTGTGATGATCCTGATCGTCACGTTCGTCGGCACGCTGATCCACATCTACTCGACGGGCTACATGGCGAAGGAGCCGAGGTACGCCGCGTACTTCGGATACCTGAACCTGTTCATGGGCGCCATGTTGACGCTCGTCCTCGCCGCGAACCTCCCGGTGATGTTCATCGGCTGGGAAGGTGTCGGTCTGTGCTCGTTCCTGCTGATCGGATTCTGGTACGAGCGCGAGGACTACGCGACGGCGGGACGCAAGGCGTTCATCGTCAACCGGATCGGTGACTTCGCCTTCCTTCTCGGCATGTTCCTGCTGTTCTGGGCGACCAAGACGCTCGACTTCGAGCAGCTCAAGGGCAGCGCGGTCGGCGCCGCATACGTTCAGCCGTTCTGGGGCGGCGAGCGCCTCGCAGCCGCCGCGGCGATCTGTCTGTTCATCGGTGCCTGCGGCAAGAGTGCTCAGCTGCCGCTGTTCACGTGGCTGCCCGATGCCATGGCGGGCCCGACCCCGGTCTCTGCCCTGATCCACGCCGCCACGATGGTGACCGCCGGCGTGTACATGGTGTGCCGCCTGTCGTTCCTCTACTCGGCGTCGACGACGGCGATGATCGTCGTCGCGACCGTCGGCCTGTTGACCGCGCTCGCCGCGGCCTTCATGGCGTTCGCGCAGACGGATCTCAAGAAGGTCCTCGCGTACTCGACGGTCAGTCAGCTCGGCTTCATGTTCGTCGCCGCGGGCACGGGCAACTGGGTCGCTGCGGTCTTCCATCTCGGAACGCACGCGTTCTTCAAGGCATGCCTGTTCCTCGGCGCTGGCTCGGTCATGCATGGCATGGAGCACGGCGGCTCGGTGACGCCCGGCGACATCACGACGATGGGCGGCCTGCGCAAGCACATGCCGATCACGCGGATCACGTTCATGATCTCGTGCCTCGCGATCGCCGGCATCTTCCCGTTCGCCGGATTCTTCTCGAAGGACGAGATCCTCGCGGGTTCGTGGGGCGTCCATCCTCCGGGCTGGCCGGTCTGGTACGGCAAGGTCCTGTGGGGCGGGCTCCTGATCGCCGCGCTCGGCACGGCGTTCTACATGTGGCGGCTCTACTTCCTCGTGTTCTCGGGAAACGAGCGCAGCGAGGAAGCCAAGCACGCGCACGAGTCGCCGGCGTCGATGACGATGCCGCTCGTGATCCTGGCGCTGCTCGCAACGCTCGCCGGTCTGATCGGCTTCCCGCACCTCACCAGCATCAAGCTGCCGAGCTTCACGCACGCCCTGTCGAGCTGGCTCGCACCGAGCGTGACCTCGACGTGGTGGAACCCGGGAGCCGATGGGGTCAACACGAACGTGATGATCGCGGGTCACTCGTCCGACGCGACGATTCTCGGTCTCGCGGCGGTGGCGCTCGCGGTCGGCGCGCTCGGCATCGCCCTGGCGTACATGTTCTACGGCCGTGGTCCGTCCGCGCAGGTCAATCGCCTGGTCGATGGTCCGCTCGCCAGCGCGTACGAGGCGTCGAAGGCGAAGCTGTGGTTCGACGAGATCTATGACGCCGCGATCGTTCGGCCGTTCAAGGTCATCGCGAGCGGTCTCTACACGGTCGTCGACAAGCTGATCATCGACACGATCGCGGTCAACGGCTCGGCCGTCGTGGTCGGGCTGTTCAGCCGGATCTCGCGGTTGTTCCAGAACGGTCAGGTCCAGCGCTACCTCGCAGGGCTCGTCATCGGCGCCGCACTCGTGTTCTTCGTGACCGACTGGCACACGAAACCGACGTTCGACTACGAGATCGTCGGTGACCGGCTGAAGCTCACGGCACAGCCGGGCGCTGGCCTGCTCGGTGCCGCGACGAAGATCCGCTGGGACGTGGATGGCGATGGCAACGCGGACGCGGATCCTGCCACCAACGCTCCGTACACCTCGCCCGAGCTGTTCGTACTGCTCGGCGATACGCGGACGCGGGTGAACCTCTTCATCGACGATCCGATCACGCGGAAGACCACGAAGGTCACGCGTGTGCTGCATCTGCCGCCGGCGCCTCCGGCGGTCCCCAACCAGGAGGGCAAGTAGTCATGCCCGGCTCGTTCGTCCTCCCGCTCCTGATCGCGTTGCCTCTGCTCGGCGCGATCCTCGTGATGTGTACGCCGAAGGCGGAGTCGACGCTGCACCGCGGCATTGGCTTCACGTTCACCGTGCTCACGTTCCTCGTGTCCCTGCTGGTGTTCCGGTACTTCAACGCGAAGGCCGAGGGCTTCCAGCTGGTGTTCGATGTGGAATGGATTCCGGGCCTCGGTGCGCGGTTCAAGACCGGCATCGACGGCATCTCGATCTTCCTCGTGATCCTGACGACGTTCCTCATGCCGATCACGCTGCTCGGCACGGGCAAGGCGATCACGAAGCACGCTCGCGAGTTCATCGCCTGCCTGCTCGTCCTCGAAGCCGGCATGCTCGGCGCGTTCGTCGCGCTCGATGTCTTCCTGTTCTACACGTTCTGGGAAGTCATGCTGATCCCGATGTACCTGCTGATCGGGATCTGGGGCGGTCAGCGCCGGCTCTACGCGTCGATCAAGTTCGTGATCTACACGATGGTCGGATCGCTGCTGATGCTCGTCGCGATCTTCTACGTCTACATCCAGCACGCGAACGTCACCGGCGTGTACACGACCGACCTCGAACTGCTGCTGAACGTGGCGTTGCCATATGGCGCGCAGTTCTGGTGTTTCGGCGCATTCGCCCTGGCGTTCGCGATCAAGGTGCCGCTGTTCCCACTGCACACGTGGTTGCCCGACGCGCACGTCGAGGCGCCGACGGCGGGCTCGGTCATCCTGGCCGGCGTCCTCCTCAAGTTCGGCATCTACGGCTTCCTCCGCTACGCGATGCCGCTGTTCCCGCACGGCGCAGCCGAGTGGGCTCCGGTGCTCGCGGTTCTCGCGGTGGTCGGCGTCATCTATGGAGCGCTCGTCGCGTATGCGCAGGACGACGTCAAGAAGCTGGTCGCGTACTCCTCGGTCAGTCACATGGGCTTCTGTGTGCTCGGCATCTTCGCGCTGACCTCGTACGGCATCTCCGGTTCGATCTACGCGATGCTGTCGCACGGCCTCACCACGGGTGGCCTGTTCCTCGGGATCGGCGTTCTCTACGAGCGTCGCCACACGCGCCGGCTCGCCGAGTACGGCGGCATCTGGAAGGTGATGCCGGTGTTCTCCGGCCTCTACCTGATCATCGTGATGGGCTCCGCCGGTCTGCCGTCGCTGTCGGGCTTCGTCGGCGAGTTCCTGACGCTGCTCGGCACGTTCAACGCCGGTGACACGTTCCCGGCGACGCATCCGAACTACCTCCCGATGCCGCGTCTGCTCGGTGCACTCGCCACGACCGGCGTGATCTTCGGTGCCGTTTACTTGCTCTACATGTTCCAGAAGGTGTTCTTCGGCAAGCTCGACAAGGCGCGCAACGGCGGTCTCAAGGATCTCAACGGCCGCGAGCTGGCGACGTTCATCCCGATCGTGATCCTGATCTTCGTGCTCGGCCTGTTCCCGCGCCCGGCGTTGCAGGTAATGGAGCCGACCGTGCAGAAGTTCATCCGCGACTATCATCGCCGCGTCGCCGAGCCCGATGGGCCGTCGCACGTGTATGGCTCGCTGCCGGCGAAGCCGGTCGCTGCGGTTCCGGCGGGCGCACCGCCGACGCCGCCGCCCGGTGCGCCGCAGGGAGGTGCCCGGTGATCAACTTCAACGTCGCCGACCTCGGCTGGCTTGCTCCGTTTCTGATCCTCGCGATCGTCGGCATGTTGTTGGTGCTCGCCGAGGCGTTCTTCAAGGGGACCGATCGCACCGCGCTCGTCGGCCTCACCGTCGCGGGCTCGCTCGCGGCTGCGATCGCGGCGATCGTTCTCTATCGCCAGCTGCCGGCCGGCGCCTCGATCCCGCTGATGGGCGAGATGCTCGTCGCGGATCGCACGGGCTATGTACTGACCGCGCTGTTCTGCGTCGTCACCGCGCTGACCGCTCTGATGTCGCCCGCGCACCAGCGTGCGCACGAGTGGCAGATGGGCGAGTTCTACGGAATCCTGCTGCTGTCCGCGTCGGGCATGGTGATGCTCGCGCAGGCCGCGAACCTCGTGACCATCTTCCTCGGCATCGAGACGATGTCGATCGGCGTCTACGTGATGTGTGCGATGCGCCGGCGCTCGCGCCGCGGCAACGAAGCCGCGATGAAGTACTTCCTGATCGGCGCGTTCGCGACCGGCTTCCTGATGTACGGCATGGCGCTGATCTACGGCGCCGCCGGCACCACGAGCCTGGTCAAGCTGCAAGCCGCGCTGCCGCTGACGCAGAATCCGGGGCTCGTCGTCGCAGGTGCCTTCCTGCTCGTCGTCGCGTTCGGCTTCAAGATCGCCGCCGTGCCGTTCCACATGTGGGCGCCCGATGCGTATGAGGGTGCACCCACGCCCGTCACGGCGTTCATGGCAGCAGCGGTCAAGGCCGCCGCGATCGCCGCGATGATGCGCGTGTTCGGCATCGCGCTCGGTGGCGAGATCATTCCGTACGGCACGCTCGGCTGGGCGAGCCCGATGGTCGTGATCGCCGCGATCACGATCACGATCGGAAATATCTCCGCCGTCCGCCAGGACAACATCAAGCGGATGCTCGCGTACTCGTCGATCTCTCACGCGGGCGTCCTGCTCGTCGGGATCTGCGCACTCGGGCTCGGCTCGCCGACGGCGAATGCCGGCCTGGTCTACTACCTGATCGCGTACAGCTTCACGACGATGGGGGCGTTCGCCGTCGTCTCGTACGTCGGCTCGCGCGGCCGGGAGCGGCTCCTCGTCGATGACTGGGCCGGCCTCGGCGCGCAGTACCCGGGCGCCGCGCTCGCGATGACGATCTGCCTGCTGTCGTTCGGTGGCGTCCCGCCGACCGGCGGCTTCTTCGGCAAGTTCTACGTCTTCAAGTCGGCGATGGAGGTCTACGACGGTCAGCTCCTGTGGCTGGTCGCCGTCGGCGTCGTCAACTCGGCGATCAGCATCTACTACTACCTGCGGATCGTCACCGCGATGTACTTCCGCGAGGCGAACCAGCCGTTCGCGCCGACCCGGTCGCCGGGCCTGCTGTTCGTGATC
>JACCQV010000555.1 GCA_013813945.1 Deltaproteobacteria bacterium
CGCCGCGATCGTGCAAGAGCTCGCTGACGGCTGACGGCCGCGATCCTCAGCGTAGCGACGTGAGCGCGCGTCCCAGCCGGCCGACGCCGTCCTGGATGTTCGCCATCGAGCATGCGTACGAGAGGCGCACGAACCCGGGCGCTCCGAACCCGGAGCCGGGAACGACGGCGACCTTGCCGACCTCGACGAGCCAGTCGCAGAGCTGAACGTCATCGTCGAGAACCGAGCCCTCGGGCGTCTTCTTGCCGACGTAGGACGAGACGTCGGGGAACGCGTAGAACGCGCCCTTCGGCTCGCGGCAGGACACGCCTGGAATGGCCCGCAGCAGCTTGAGCATCTCGAGCCGGCGCTCGTCGAACGCCTTCCGCATCGTGGCGACACAATCCTGTGGCCCGGTCAGCGCCGCGAGCGTCGCGACCTGCGCGAGGTTCGTCGGGTTCGACGTCGACTGACCCTGGATCTTGGCCATCGCCTTGATCAGCGGCAAAGGACCCGCCGTGTAGCCGATCCGCCAGCCCGTCATCGCGTAGGTCTTCGACACGCCGTCAACGAGGATCGTGCGCTTCGCCGCCTCGGGATGAACCGCGGCAATCGAGACGTATTCGGCATCTCCGTAGACGAGCTGACGGTAGATGTCGTCGGAGATGATCAGCAGATCCTTCTCGACGCAGATCTTTGCGAGTGCCTCGATCTGCGCACGCGTGTAGACCGCGCCCGTCGGATTCGAGGGGTTGTTGAGGACGATCGCGCGCGTCTTCGGCGAGCATGCGGCGCCGACCTGCGCGGCGGTGACCGCGAAGTCGTCCTCGGCCTTGGTCTCGAGGATCACGGGGCGTCCACCGGCGAGCATCACCATGTCGGGGTAGCTGACCCAGTACGGCGCGGGGATCAGGACCTCGTCGCCCGGATCGAGCAACGCCATGAACAGGTTGTAGAGCGAGTGCTTCGCACCGCACGACACGAGGATCTGATCGGGCTCGATCGCCGTCTTGTGAACCGCTGCGAGCTCGGCGGCGATCGCCTTGCGCAGCGCGAGCGTCCCTCCAACCTCGGTGTACTTTCCCGAACCCGGCTTGTGGAGCGCCTCGTGCGCGGCGGCCTTGATGTGGTCCGGCGTGTCGAAGTCGGGCTCACCGGCGCCGAAGCTGACGATATCGATGCCATCCGCCTTGAGCTTGGCGGCCTTCGCGGTCACCGCGAGGGTGATCGACGGCTTGATTGGATCGAGACGAGACGCGAGCTTGATCGGGGTAGGCATGGTTCACTTCCTGTACTTGGCTCGGAGCGCCGATTCGACGGCCGCGGGAACGAGACCGGTGACGTCGCCACCGAGGCTGGCGACCTCCTTGACGAGCGACGAGCTGACGTAATGATTGCGCTCGTCGGTCATGAAGAAGACGGTGTCCACGCTGGGCGCGAGCCGGCGGTTCATGTGGGCGAACTGGAACTCGTACTCGAAGTCCGCGAGGGCGCGCAGTCCGCGGACGATCACCGTGGCGCCGCGCGTCGTACAGAAGTCGACGAGCAGGCCCTCGAACACCGCGAACTCGATGCGTCCGCCGTAGTGGGGCAGGGCGTCCTTGATGAACTGCATGCGCTCGTCCGTCGAGAACAGCGGGTTCTTGCGGATGTTCGGCGCGATGGTGACGACCACCTGCTGGAACACGGCGAGCGCGCGCTCGAGGATGTCGATATGACCGTTCGTGATCGGATCGAAGGTTCCGGGATAGACCGCGACGGATCTGGATTGCGTCATCTCGGCACCTCGAAGAACGAGACCAGCGTGTCGCCGTAGCGACGTTGGTCCGTTCGTAGCAGAGATCCCAGGGCGTCGGGTGGCGCGTTGTGTCGATCGTGCTCGATCACGACGACAGCTCCCGGTGCGAGCTTCTCGGCCGAGATCGCGAGGACGGCGCGCGTCGCGAGGTCGGAGCGATACGGCGGATCCACGAACACCAGCCGCCATGGGGTGGTCGGGACGAGGCGCGCTGCCTGTGCGACAGCGTCGCCGGTGACCACCAGGGCCCGGTTCTCGAGCCCGAGCTCGCGTAGATTTCCGCGTACGGAGGCCAGCGCGGGCTTCCCGGCATCCACAAAGGTCGCGTGCGCGGCGTCTCGTGAGAGCGCTTCGATCCCCAGGGCTCCGGACCCGGCGAACAGGTCGAGGACCTGGGCCCCCTCCAGCGAGCCCATGATATTGCCGAGGATATTGAAGATGGCCTCCCGGACCTTCTCGGAGGTCGGGCGCGTGGCGGCACCGGGGGGCGCCCGGAGGACCCGCCC
>JACCQV010000558.1 GCA_013813945.1 Deltaproteobacteria bacterium
CGTTTGTAGACGTGATGTGGCATTACGCAGCCTCCGGGTACGCGACAGTTCCAACGAGTCGATGCAATCCGAGAGCGTAGAAGTAGTCCGGCATCCATCGACGAGCTTCGCCGGGTTTGAGGTGACGTCCTTTGCGCTTGATTCGCAAGCGCATCAGACGTCGCCACACGTAGCCGTCCAGCTCGTTGAATTTGTCCGAGGCGTTACCAGTGCGGAAGTACTGTCCCCAGCCACGCAGCACGGGGTTGATCTCGGCGATCAGATCGCGAGGATCCACGTGACAGCGGGACTTCGGAGTCATGTCCTTTACCGAGACGGGACTTGCACCCGCTGGATCCTCACAGCCTGACGCCGGGTTCGTATCCCAGGAAGGGAAACGGTCTCCGTCGTCGTCACGACGCACCATGCACCGTGTTCTATCAAGCCCGCGATTCGCGAGCAGCAGCCACAGCGTGAGAAATCGCGGACGCCTCATCGAGGCCACGCCGCATCCGGTCGCGCGGATGCCAGTCGTCCACGGCATCCCGTGGGTGCATCGGTCCGTCGAACTGGAGCTGGAACGCGGCGTCGAAGTCGGTGGTGCCGTGCGTGCGAACGAAGACCGTCTTGCGGTTGTACGGCAGAAAAAACATGAGGAACGGGAAGAAGTTCTTCACCATCACGATGTCGGCCTTCCACAGGGAGAGCCCGACCTCCGAGTAGAACGACGGTCGCATCACCATTGCGGGACCTTCGGTGATCACGATCCGCATGTGGTCGACCGCGAGCACGACGGTGCGGCCAAAGCCGTGCCGCGTGTGCTTGCTGACGACGGTTCCGGCGACCGGCAGCGGCGTGGACCGTGCTGGATCCAGAGTTCCACCGATCGAGAGTGCGACCTGATCGCCGTCGCTGTGCGGCCACAGCGTGTCGATCGCGTGTGGATCGCGGACCGCGGCGTAGGTCAGGAGGCCCGTCGCCTCGGCGAGCAGTGCACGGAGCAGGTGCGTCGAGTCGCCGGGGGCACCGGCGGTGACGACATCCGAGGCATCCGCCATGGTCACGCAGCCGAGCTTGCGGCGCATGCGCGCAGACCTCGCCTCGGCGATCCCTTCGCTCGCCGACGGGAAGGCGGGGGGCTGCTCGTGGCGGCGCTCCCAGCACATCTCCGCGAGCTCTTCGACGAGGCGCTCCGCACCCGCGACGTCGTTGTTGGTCACGGCGACCGTCGACCAGCCAAGCGCCGGATCGTCGTTCCACGGATGACACATCAGCGTCGACGCTGCGAGAGCGTCACCCCGCTTCTCGGCGCGCCGCATGTGCCGGAACACCGCACGCATCGGTGCGAGGAAGTCGATCGTCTTGCCGCCACCGAGGATCATCGGCAGCGTGCGCCACGCCATGGTCGGCTTGATCTCTCCGAGCACCGTACCGATCGCGATCGCACCGGCCTTCTTGCCGATCTTCGCGTGGTCGCGGTGCGGATTGGTCTGGTACGCGACGATCGCGTCGGCAGAGGTCACGCGGGCGCGCGTCACGTTGCCGTGCAGATCGTGCGAGATCACGAGCGGCGCTCCGCCGAGGACCGATCGCGCTGCGCGCAGCAGGCGGCTCTCGGGATCGGGGACGCCGATCACGCCCATCGCGCCGTGCAGACAGAAGTACATGCCGTCGATCGGGCCCGCTGCGCGCAGCCCCTCGACGATCTTGTTCTCGAGCAGCTCGAAGCACTCCTTCGTCAACGGACCACTCGAGGATGCCCAGGCCGAGAGGAGAGGCACCGGTTCGATGTCGGCCTTGCGCTCTGCTGCGGCGAGCATGAACCCAGCGAGCTCGGCGCGCTTGAAGTAGCCCGGGACCTCGGGCCCCTTGGTGACGGCCTGCATCAGCGCGTCACCCTCGAGATAGTGACTGCTCTGGAAGTCCGCGAGCGTCGTCGCGACCGGCGAGAGCGAGTTGCTCTCCTGGGCGATCCGCGCGAAGGCGATCCGCTTCATGACTGCGCTCCTCGTGAGTACATCTCCGCCATCACCGAGCGAACCTTGGATGCGACGAACCCACGGATCGGCATCTTCGCCGCCATCCCGTACATCGGTGCGCTGCCGCTCTTCGCGAGCGAGGGATCCTGACGGACCTCGCGAACCGAGTCCGCGAGATCGCGGAGGTAGTCTTCGACGATCGCGCCGTGGTTCGCCGTCACGGTGAGGTGGATCGATGCCGGCTTGTGCTGGCGATCGATCGTCCAGCCGCGAGCTTCCATGCGATCGGCAATCGCGTAGATCTCCTCGCCACCGGTGCCGCGAACCTTGCGCAGCAGCGACGGGATGAACGAGCGATCCGTTGCGCCCTCGACCGACTCGGCCGTCCCGAACGTCACGATGGTGGCGTCGCCCTTGCCGATCAGCGCGAGCCCCGGAATCGCCCTGATCCCGAGGCGCAGCTTGTCCGCAGCGTCGATCGCCTGCTTCGCGAGGGCGATGTAGCCCTCCTGCCCGAACGAAGTGAGCGCGGCCCATGCCGCGGCGATCGGACCACCGGGGCGCGTGCCGATCAGCGTCGGTGATGCGTAGATCCCACCCGGAAAGTCGGTCGCGACGAAGATCTGGTGGCGCATGTTCTCGATCGAGCGCCAGACGAGCACCGAGGCACCCTTCGCGGCGTAGCCGAACTTGTGGAGGTCGGCGCTGATCGAGGTCACGCCCGGGACCCGGAAGTCCCACTGCGGCACCGGGCGGCCAAGCCGCTCGAGCCAGGGCAACACGAAGCCTCCGACGCACGCATCGACGTGAAGCGGCAGCTTCTTGCGCTGGGCGAGCTCACCGAGCTCCGCGATCGGATCGACGACCCCATGCGGATACTGCGGCGCCGAGGCAACGAGGCCGATCGTGTTGCGCGAGATCTTGGCCGCCATCGCGCGGACGTTCGCGCGGAAGTCGGGTCCGACCGGCGTCTTGATCAGCTTGATGCCGAAGTAGTGTGCCGCCTTGTCGAACGCCGGATGGATCGTCTGCGGCACGACGAGCTCGGGGCTCCGGATCCACGGCCGCTGGCGGCGCGCGCGATCGCGATACGCGGCAACCGCGCACAGGATCGATTCCGTGCCGCCCGACGTCACCGTCCCGACGGCACCGGGGCAATTGAAGAGCGCGCCGGCCATCTCGATGATCTCGGTCTCCATCTTCTTGAGGCTGCCGAACGCCATCGGATTGAGGAGGTTCGTGCTCGCGTACAGGGCATGCGCGCGCTGCATCAGCTGCTCGTGTGCTTCACCGGCAGCGCCGGGCACGTGATAGACGAGCGAGAACACGCGGCCCTCACGCCACTTCGCGTCGCCCGCCTTGCGCTGCTCGAGCTCGGCGAGGATGTCCGCCGCGGGGCGGCCTTGCTTTGGAATGGTGGTCATAGCTTGGCCTCGACGGAGAACGTGAAGATGTTGTTGGAACCCTCGCCGCGGATGTTCGACGGCGGAGACGTCGTCGAGTCCGTGATGACCGGGATCCGGTACCAGTAGTGGATGTAGCTCGCACCGAGTCGGAACCGGCCGAGCTGATAGCGCAGCCCGACGTGCGCGCCAGGGTGCGAGAAGCTCGCCTGATCGAGCGTGACCGTCTGCGGCGGAGCCGGCGACTTGTCGTACTGCGCGCCCGCCATAAGATCGAGCTTCGGTGCGAACGCGAGGTCGTGGACGCGCACGCCTCCGGAGATCGCCCACGAGTCCTCGTAGTTCTTGATCGTCTCGAGCTTGTCGACGATCGCGATGCCACTGACCTCGGTCAGCTGCTTCTTGTACTGGCGGTACAGCCAGTACCGAAACTCGCCAGCGATCTCGATGTTCGGGTGGACATCGACGTTCGTGCCCGCCATGAACGCCCACGGCAACAGCTGCTTCGTGACCTGCGTGCCGATCAACATGTCGCCGGGAACGCTCGCGTCCTCGGAGAACGTGATCTGGACCGGGCCCGAGATCTCCGCGTCGACCCGGCCAGTGATCGTCGCGCCCCACGTGACCTTCGGGTGCGGCCGGCCGAACGCAGCGACCATCCACGTCGGGGCCCAGCCCTCGCCGTCGAGGATCAGCTCGGGCTTCGTGCCCGCATAGTTCGAGAGGTCGTTGCCGTTGATGATCGGGTAGACGTAGCGCTTGCCGTGCACGCGCAGGTGGATGATTCCGGCGGACGCGCCCACGGTGAGCGCCTCGTTGATCTTGTACGCGGCCGCGAGCACCGCCTGCGGCGCGACGACGTAGCCTTCGATCAGGTGATAGTGCGTGACCGCGCTCTCCTCGAACGCCGCCCCCTGTGCGTTGCCGACGAAGACCGCGGCCCCCATCACGAGCTTGCCCGGCAAGATCTCGCCGGTCACGGCGATCATCGGGATGACGCCCATCGCGCGGCTCGGCTTGACGGGATCGTAGTAGCCGCTCGAGTTCGCCTCGGTGCCCAGGAACCGATCGCTCTGGTCCCACGGCGCGAGCTCGAACTGGGTGTCGATCAGCGCGATGCCGATCGACGTGTACACGGTCCAGCCGGGCTGGAGGATCAGCCCCGCGGGGTTGTGATAGATGGCCGACGCATCATCGGGGCGTCCGATGATCGCCGCCATGCCGGTCCGCCGCACGCCGACCTCGGGAATCCCGAACCCACCTGCCAGCGCCGTCCCGGTGCCGAGCAAGCCGGCAAGGACGAGTGCGATGCGGAACGACATGCAATCAATCTCACCGATGCGCGCCGCGCGTTCCAGCACGAACCGCGGGTGGCAGAAAGTATGGCCGCGGGCTCGCCTGTCGACGATAAAAGCTGACACTCCTTGCATGTCCGACGACCTGGTCTGGCGACTCGGAGCACGGCACCCCGGTCACGACTACCGGGTGTTCAAGACGGCGTTCGTCGAGGCCACGAACCCCCGCACGGGTGCACCCAAGCGATTCTCGCTGATCGAGTCGGTCAACTGGGTCAACGTGATCGCGCTGACGACCGATCAGCGGGTCGTGCTCGTCCGCCAGTACCGCGCTGGCTCGAATTCCGTGTGCCTCGAGATCCCCGGCGGCATGATCGACGGTGAAGAAGCCCCCCTTGCGGCCGGTGCGCGTGAGCTCGCGGAGGAGACCGGCTACACCGGCGGAACCTGGGAGCTGATCGGCGACGTGTCACCGAACCCCGCGATCCAGACCAACCGCCTGTTCACGGTGCTCGCGCAGAGTGTCGTCCGCACCCAGGAGCTGGCTCTCGATGACGGCGAGCACATCGCGGTCGAAACGGCGACGCTTCCCGAGATCCAGGCCAAGCTCGTGAGCGGCGAGATCGACCACGCTCTCGTCGTGGCCGCGTTTGGCCACCTCGCGTTCCGGCACGGCGGGCTCGGGTAGGCGTTCCCGAACGTCTCGTCGGAGTCCGGCATGAGGTGTCCCTCGGCGGATTCGGTACGACCACCGTTGGTGACGGAGCCCTGGGGCGTGCGTGGGTCGCGACCGACGACGGGGAGTCAGGGCATCGGCCTGCGGGCCGCCGAGCAGGCGATGCCCCGGCCCGTGGACATCCCGTCCGAGGGAGGTGAAACTCCGCGGTACATGCCTCCCAAGACCTCCTGCCCCATCAATGCAGCGCAGTTCGCCGAGAAGGCCGAGCCGCTGAAGATCACGATCAATGGCCAGGACATGCTCGCCGAGGTGAAGCTGTTCTCGACCGGCAGCTTCGGCTGGTACCTCAACGGCAAGACCGTGATCTCGGTCGACGGCAAGGCCGTCTCGGTCCAGATCGGAATGAACATGACGGTCGTGGGGAGCAAGGAAGCCGCGCGCGAATGAGCCCGTCGACACGGATCGCCGACGTCCTCGCGGGCAAGGCCGCAGTCGGTAGCAAGGCCACCATCGAGGGCTGGATTCGTACGCGCCGTGACTCCAAGGCCGGTCTGTCGTTCCTCGCGATCCACGACGGCAGCTCGTTCGACGCACTGCAGGTCGTCGCGCCTGCCGAGCTCCCGAACTACCAGAGCGACGTCGTGCGGATCACGACGGGCTGCGCGGTCCGCGCGATCGGCGAGATTGTCGCGTCGCAAGGCAAGGGTCAGTCCGTCGAGCTGCGCGCGGACACGATCGAGGTCGTCGGCTGGGTCGACGATCCGGACACGTATCCGATGCAGCCGAAGCGGCACACCCCGGAGTTCCTCCGCGAGGTGGCGCACCTGCGGTCACGGACGAACATCGTCGGTGCGACCACGCGCGTCCGCCACACGCTCGCGCAAGCCGTGCACCGGTTCTTCCACGAGCGCGGCTTCTTCTGGATCCACACACCGATCATCACCGCCTCCGATGCCGAAGGCGCGGGCCAGATGTTCCGCGTGTCGACGCTCGACGCTGCAAACCCGCCCAAGACGCCAGACGGCAAGGTCGACTGGGACAAGGACTTCTTCGGCAAGGAGACGCGGCTCACCGTGTCCGGTCAGCTCAACGTCGAGACCTATTGCCTCGCGATGTCGAAGGTCTACACGTTCGGCCCGACGTTCCGCGCCGAGAACTCGAACACCCGGCGGCACCTCGCCGAGTTCTGGATGATCGAGCCGGAGATCGCGTTCGCGGATCTCGCGGCCGACGCGCAGCTCGCAGAGGACTTCCTCAAGTACATCTTCCGCGCGCTGCTCGACGAGCGGAAGGACGACATGGCGTTCTTCGAGAAGTTCGTCGACCCCGAGTGTGTGAAGCGGCTAACGGCGATGACCGAGTCGACGTTCACGCGGATGGACTACACCGAGGCGATCAGGATCCTCGAGAACTCGGGCGAGAAGTTCGAGTTCCCCGTGAAGTGGGGCATCGACATGCAGAGCGAGCACGAACGCTTCCTCACCGAGAAGGTCGTCAAGGGCCCGATCGCCGTCGTCAACTACCCGAAGGACATCAAGGCGTTCTACATGCGCCTCAACGACGACGAGAAGACTGTCGCCGCGATGGACGTTCTTGCACCCGGCATCGGCGAGATCATCGGTGGCAGTCAGCGCGAGGAGCGGCTCGAGGTGCTCGACGCGCGGATCGCCTCGATGGGCCTGCATGCGAAGGACTACTGGTGGTACCGCGACCTCCGCCGCTACGGCACCGTGCCCCACGCCGGGTTCGGTCTCGGCTTCGAGCGCGCGATCCAGTACGCGACCGGCATCGAGAACATCCGCGACGTGATCCCGTTCCCGCGAGCGCCTCGCCAGGCCGACTTCTGATGACGGACTGGGTCCTTGCGGTGGAGCGAGCCTACGTTCGTGTCGCGACCGGCGACAGCGTTCCCATCGGTGGTCCTCCGGCTCGGCTCCCGTACGCGCGAGCGGCGGTGGGGGCGGTCGCCTCGCACTACCTCGCGGTCGGAGCGCCGCGCAGCTTCGGGCTCGTCGTCGACGGACCGGAGAGCTGCGAAGAGGCCGCACTGTCGTTGGTCGCGCATCAAACGTGGTTCCAGCCGACGGACCTCCGCTGCGCGGGCGAAGGTGCCGACGAGCTCGCGCGCGAGATCGGCGGCCGGGTCACCTCGTTCGCCGAGGTACTCGCGTGCGACATCGTCTGCCTTCACGCGCCGATCGTGCTCGATCCGGCGGCGCTACGGCGCGGCACCCACGTCAACGTTCTCGCGCCGGCGACGTTCGCCGACGAGCTCGCACGCGTCGCGACCATCACGCACGAGGCACCGGGACTGGGTAACCTCGCGGCCGGGCTCGTCGATGGGCGTGCCTTCGACGAGATCACGGTCTTCGTGATCGGCGACGCGAAGATCGCGCTCGCGGCCGTCCGCTAGAGCTTCTTCTGCAACCAGGGCATCGCCCAGTCAGCGAAGTTGTGCTCCTCCTGGTTGCCGAGATAGGTCACGACGCCGCCCTTGCTCATATCGAGCTTGCGCGGTTTGGAGTAGCCGCACGCGAAGCCCGTGATCTTGGCCTTCACCGCGCCTTTCTCGTCCTCGCCCATCCGGCAGAGACGCGCCGTCTCCTTGATGATGTTGGCGCAGATTCCCTGCGGGCTGGTCCTGGCCTTCTCCTTTTCTGCGGCCGCGCGGAACTTCTCCTTGTCGATCCAGTCGAACTTGAACGTGGTGTCGCAGCGCTTCTGCGCTTCGTCGATCTCGCGCTGCAGGTAGTGCATCTCTCCCTTCCAGAACTTCTTCTCCTCCAGCGACTCGGCGTGGAGGGTTGCCGTGGTCGCGAGGACGATCGTGAGCGCGAGCAGTTTGGTCATGCCCGCTCTCTTCGCAACGTCCGGGCCAGCTACAAGCCCGTGATTCCTGGCAAATGCCGGCCCTGAGCTGTCAACTGGCAGGTCACGGGTGAAACCGCGAAGCTCACCAGGTCGACTGCGTGGCCTTGATGAACCCGTACGGATAGCCGAGCTCGAATGCGGAGGCCTCATCCAACACGGCGAGGTGCCTCGCGGACAGCTCGAGGTCGGCAGCCGGCAGGTTTGCATCGAGCTGCTCGATCGTGCGTGCGCCGAAGATCACGGAGGTGACCTGGGGTTTCGCGAGTAGCCAGGCGAGGCTGACCGCCGAAGGGGTCGAGTTGATCTCGCCTGCGACCGCGCGCACCGCATCGATGATCTTCCGGTTGCGCTCGAGGTCGTACTGCGCAATCCGGCCCCGGGAACCTACCCGCCGGCGACGAACGGGCGCGGCCGATTCGATGGTTTCGTGGTATCTCGATCCGGATGTCGTCGGTCGCCGAGGCCTCCGCCCAGAGCTGGCGCCGGATCTATTTCAACGTGCTCTCGATCCCGTTCTGGGGCGTGCATATCCTGGCCGTGGTCGGGATCGCGATCACCGGCTTCTCGTGGTCCGGAGTCCTGCTGGCCCTCGCCTGTTATGCGCCTCGGATGTTCTTCGTCACGGGCGCGTACCACCGCTACTTCTCTCACCGCAGCTACAAGACGTCGCGGTGGTTCCAGTTTTTGCTCGCGCTCGGCGCGACGCTCACCGCGCAGAAGGGACCTTTGTGGTGGGCGGCGCACCATCGCATCCACCACAAGCTGTCGGACCTGCCCGGCGACCTGCACTCCGTGAAGCAATCGGGGTTCTGGTGGTCGCACATGGGCTGGATCCTGTCGCGCGATCTCGAGGACACCGACCTGTCCCGCATTCGCGACTTCGCGAAGTATCCCGAGCTGCGCTGGCTCAACACCTACTGGATGATCCCGGCGGTCGCTGCCGGCGTGATCACGTTCTTGATCGGTGGGTTCTTCGCGCTGGTCTGGGGCTTCGCACTCGCCCAGGTGATGACCTGGCACGGGACGTTCACGATCAACTCGCTCTCGCATCTGTGGGGCGCGCGCCGGTACGCGACGGAAGACGACTCGCGAAACAATCCCGTGCTCGCCGTCATCACGTTCGGCGAGGGCTGGCATAACAACCACCACCATTATCAAGTAAGCGCCCGCCAGGGATTCTTCTGGTGGGAGATCGACGCCACGTACTACGTGCTGCGCGCCCTCTCGCTGGTCGGGCTCGTCTGGGATCTCCACGGCGTCCCCGCTCACATCCGGGGCGACCAGGTCAGCTCCCCGCTCGCCGCTGACGACGATCCGGACGCGAGTCGGATCGTCGCTGACGTGGCCCTCCCAGGGGAGGCCCCTCGGACCAAGGAAGACTTGCTCCTTGGCCTGCGGCCGGCGGATCAAATCTCGATCCCTAGTCCTCGGGGCTAGATCTGCGCGTGCGTTCTCCGCCGGCCAACATGCAGCTGCGTCGCGCGCAGCTCGTGCTCGCGCTCGCGGTTCTCGTGCCGACGGTCTTGATGATCGGCATCGGCATCGTGCTGCTGGCCCTCAACAGCACGACGACCTCCGTCGTCGCCGGCATCCTCGTTCTCGCGCTGTGCCTGGCGGGTATCGCGGGCTTCATCCTCGTGTCGATCTTCGTGGGCAAAGGTGCGTCGCTGGTCCGCGTCCAGAACGACTTCCTGTCGAGTGTCTCGCACGAGCTCCGGACTCCGTTGACCTCGATCCGCCTGCTGATCGAATCGCTCGGGACCGGCAAGCTCGAGGAGACCGACAAGACCCAGGTCCTCTCGCTGCTCGGTCGCGAGACCGATCGCCTCGAGAAGCTGGTCGATCGCGTGATCGAGCTGTCCAAGCTCGAATCGAGCCACGTCTACGCGCGCGAGCAGATCGAGATCGGGTCGCTCGCCGAGGAGTCGCTCGCTGCCTTCGACGCCGCGACGTTGACCCGGCCGACGCGGATCCACACGACGATCGAGCCGGGTCTCAACATCATGGGAGATCGCTCGACCCTGGTTCGCGCGCTCGTCAATTTGCTCATCAATGCCTGGAAGTACACGGGCGACGACAAGAAGATCTCGATCGATGCACGCGCCAACGGAAGCTGGGTCGAGATTGCTGTCCATGACAACGGGGTCGGAATCGATCGTGGTGATCAGAGCGCGATCTTCGAGCAGTTCAATCGCGGTCACGCCGCGATGAAGAGCGGTGTGCCTGGCGTCGGACTCGGGCTCGCGTTCGTGCGCACGATCGTCCTCAATCACAAGGGGAAGATCGCCTTCACGTCGCAGCCCGGGGACACCACGTTCCGGATCCGCCTCAAGCGCCGGCGTGACAGCACCAGCACCGGCGCCGTGGTCTCCGACTCCTTGCCTTCCCACGTCGCACGATCATGACGGAACTACGCCTGCTCATCGTGGAGGACGACGAGGCGATCGCCACCGGGCTGTCACTCAACCTCAAGCTCGCCGGGTACACGACCTCGATCGCGCGCGACGGCGAAGAGGCGCTGACTCAGATCGACGTCGAGGACTTCGAGCTCGTGCTCCTCGACATCAACCTGCCGAAGAAGAATGGTCTCGAGGTGCTGTCGGCGCTGCGGACCAGCGACAACCTCGTCCCGGTGATCGTCCTGTCCGCACGCGACGGCGAGTTCGACAAGGTCGCGGCGCTGCGGCTCGGCGCCGATGATTACGTGACCAAGCCGTTCGCTCTCGCGGAGCTGCTCGCCCGGATCGAAGCCCTGCTTCGCCGCGTCTCGCAGCTCGCGCCCCCACAACCGATCCCGACCGCGCTCGGAGACACGCTGTCGTTCGCGGACGTCTCGATCGATCTCGACCAGCGCCTGGTCACGCGCGCCGGGCAGGACGTGAAGCTGACCCACCTCGAGTTCGAGCTGCTCGTGTTCTTCGCGCGCCACCCGAGCCAGGTGTTCTCGCGGACGCAGCTGTTCCAGCTCGTGTGGGGCCAGTCCGCCGGCTCGGTCCGCACGGTCGACAACTTCGTGGGCCAGCTGCGCAAGCGGTTCGAGGTCAACCCGGAAGCCCCCCGTCACTTCATCACCGTCCGCGGCTCCGGGTATCGCTTCGACCCCTGACATCGATGTCCGGCCCATGTGGCAACGGGTGTCCGTGATCTGCGCAACGCCGTGAAATCCCCCGGCTGGTCCGGTGGCACGACCAGTGCTCTTACCCGGCCACATGAAGCCTATCCTGCTCTCGACCCTGCTCGCCGCCGTCCCCCTCGTTGCTGCCTGTACGGGTGGAGAGCGCGCCAGCTCCGGCGAATGTCCTGCTGGGGAGATCTGCTCGCCCGAGACCCCGCGTGGCCTGCACTTCATCGGCAATGCGATGTCGAACCAGGTGTTCGGATCGCTGTTCGGGCCGGCCCCGACCGCGATCGGTGGCACCCAGGAAGTCGCGCTCGAGTGGGATCGCGGCGACGGCAATCTCGTCGCGTTCACCCTGCCCTATCTCGCGGATGATGATGGCGCGAACGGCGTCGCGGTAGCCAGCACGAGCGGCTCGGTCGTCACCGTCCGCGGCACGGCAAGCCGCAAGAACTACCTGCGCATCGTCGAGCCCCAATTCGATGAGCTCTACGATCGCTACGAGCTGGCGGCCGCCGCGATCGAGTCGATCG
>JACCQV010001016.1 GCA_013813945.1 Deltaproteobacteria bacterium
GATCAGGCGCCGTCGGTGCGAGGTGCCGCGGTGTGGGCGCTCGGCAAGCTCGCGGACCCGGCGACCGAGCCCGCGCTGCTGTCAGCCTTTCGCGACGATGATCCAGCCGTCCACGAACGAGCCGCGACCGGCCTGCTGCGGCTAGGCACGCCCGCAGCGCTGGCGCAGGCCGTTGCGTTCGTGGCGGGCGATGGCGATCCCACGGCGCGCGGTGCGCTCGCCGCTGCGATCACGATCACCCAGCCGCACGCCGCAGCGCTCGCGCCCATGATCGACATCGCCCTCGGCAAGGTCGACGCCGACGATCCGGCGTTCGAGCCGCTGCTCCGCATGAAGCTCGCGACGGCGCTGCACGCTCCCGACGCAGCACCCGCCCTCGACGTCGATGCGGAGATCACGGCCACGTTCCCGAGCTTTGCCCAGCTGACCCGATTGTCCGGGTTCGATCAGCTGATCCGCAGCCTGCGCACCGCCGAGTCACTGTTCCACACGACCGGGCAGACCAAGGACGCGGACCTGTCACCGCCGATCACCCTGTGGATGAAGGTTCTCGAGAACTACGTACACGCGTGGCTCGGACCACGGATGGCCGGTCTTCAGCGCGAGCCGGCGGTCCTGTTCGACTATGTCGATCGCGTGATCGGCGCGAGCTGGCCCGGCTTTCAGCGCTGGCTCGAGCCGAAATGGCGCGATCCGATCGAGGTCGGCGGTGCGCGCGTCGAGATCCCGCTGCGGGCGATCCCGAACGCGGTGCGCGAGCTCCAGGAGCATCGGCGCAAGCGCCTCGATTCACCGCTGTCAGTCACCGAGTGGGCACGCCTGATCGTGCTGTTCGCCGTCGATCACCCGAGCGGCTTCAAGAACCTCATGAAGGTGTCCACGAAGTCCACCGCGGAGCGCACCGTCTCGCTCGCGCATCGCCTGCACACCCTCGCCGCCGTTCGCAACCTCGTGACCCACCGGGCAAGCGCCGGTGCGGCGACCCTGACGGCATTCCGCAAGACCTACTACACCGCCTTCGAGGATCTCGTCGCCCTGGCCTAGGGACGCTCCCAACTTACGCGATCTATTTCTCCCAACCCGCCGGATTCCCACGCGGTAGTGGGGACGCTCCCGACTTACGACACTTAGCCTCAGACGCTTGAGCTTGTCCGAGCCGCGGACACAACGAGCGTAAGTCGGGAGCGTCCCCTTTCGCTCGTGCGATTTCGCGAACTTCGACGAAATAGATCGCGTAAGTTGGGAGCGTCCCTAGTTCCCGGGCACGAACGTCATCGTGCGCAGTGCGGTCCGCACCGCTGCGATGCCGGTGGTGGTCTGGTTCATCGTGCGCTTGCCCATGTCGACGGGTAGCGCCGCGAAGTTCACCTGATCGAGGGCGTTCTGCAGCTCGACCTGGATCGGGATGTCGGCTTGGAGGCCCGCTGCGAGGATCACGTTGTAGCCAGGGATGTCGACCAGCAGTACGTCGGTGTCCGAGATCTTGAATTGCTCGGTCGCGCCGTTGATCAGGACGGTACCCAGGATCTCGTACGATGGTGCGACGACGTTCCCATCGATCCGGAGCGAGACCTGGGAGTAGATGCCCGGAGGGGCGAAGGAGAAGTTGAACGGGAACGGCTCGCCATTCACCGACCACCTGGCCTCGACGTTGGTCGTGGTGGTGGCGGTGGTCGAGCCTGCGTCGCCGATCACCTCGAGACGTGCCAGCTCGAGCTTGACCGACGAGACATTGACGTTGGTCGCGAATGGCCCGGGAAGCATCGGCTGGGCCGTCCAGACCACCGTCAGGCCGGTTCGGGCGGCGGGTGCATCGGCGAACGAGCCCGCATCGAGCGATTGCATGGCATCGGGCGACGCCGTCCCGCTGTCGCTGGAGTCGCCACAGGCCGCGAAGGCGAGCAAGCAGCAAACGATCAGGCGCATGGCACTCCTTGTGCTGCAACGTGGGGACCACCCCCGATGACCATCCAACGTCGTGAATTTGTGCTCGTCGATGCTGCGCACGCTGCGCTGACTGTGCACGATTCGTACATTCCCATGGGCACGGAACCTCAGACTCTGGCGGGTGTGACCGAGCTCGCTGTTGCGACGGAGCCGCGGGCGTTTCTCGTGATCCATATCGAGGGTGCCGGATCGCGGGTCGTCGACCTGCCCGAAGGTGTGGATGTCACGTTCGGCCGCTCGCGCGGTGCGACGATCAGCCTCGATCACGAGAAGGTCTCGCGCATGCACTCGCGCGTGCGCCGGACCGGCGACGCCATCGAGGTCGAGGACCTCGGCAGTCGCAACGGCACGCGCGTCAACGGCGACAAGATCGGTGCCGCGCGCCGGATCGAGTCCGGGGACGAGCTGTCGATCGGTCCGATCCTCGCCATCGTTGGCGTCTCGAGTGGGCTGCGCCGAACCAGCCCGATTCTGGATGCCGAAGCCGGCGAGCTGCGACTGGCCGCCGAAGTCGATCGCTCCGTCCGCTATCATCGCCCGGTCACGCTCGCACTCATGCGGATCACGAGTGACGCCGTCCTCGAGTCGATCGCACGCACGCTGCGTCCGATGGACGTGATCGCAGAAGACGCGGGCGACGACTACCTGCTGATCTTGCCCGAGCTCTCTCGACCCGACGGTGCCGCCGCGATCCAGCGCGCGCTCGAGCTCGCCCGCGCCAGCAACCAGCCCGCCACGGCGTCGACGGCGCTTTGCCCCGACGATGGCACCAGCGTCGATGTCCTGATGAGCCAGCTGCGCAGGGGCCTGCGGACCGGCAAGCTGCCGCGCGCCGAGACCTCGGTGCCCGCGGCGCCGATCGCGGTCGAGCCCGCGATGCAGCGAGTGTTCACGCTGGTCGAGCGGATCGCCGACACCACGATGACCTGCCTCC
>JACCQV010000570.1 GCA_013813945.1 Deltaproteobacteria bacterium
CCGCAGGCCGAGGCGCCGATGGTCCAGCAGGCGAACGGCTGGGCTCCGGTCCGTGTGTTCCCCATCCCGCAGTACACCGGAGCGTACGACGGACCACGGAGTGACTTCCGCGAGACCGTGTACTGGAATCCCGCGGTCGAGACCAACGCGAACGGCGAGGCCGAGGTCACGTTCGTCGCGTCAGATGCCGTGACCTCGTTCCGCGCGACAGCGGAGGGGTTCTCCGCGGCGGGTGCAGCCGGCGCCGGGACCATGACGTTCCAGAGCAAGCTGCCGATGACCCTCGATGCGCGGCTGCCTGTCGAAGTGACCTCCGGTGACACCGTGCGCCTCCCGATCACGCTGGCGAACGAGACCTCCGAGCCGATCGACGCGACGCTGTCCACCCAGTTCGGTGCGGCATTCAAGCTCACGAGCAATCCAGTGACCGGCACGATCAAGCTGAAGGCGAAGGAGAAGCAGACGCTGTTCTTCCCGCTCGAGGTCGTCGCCACCGACGGCAACGCGGACATCGAGATCAAGCTGACGGCCCGCGGTCTCCACGACGAGATCAAGAAGAGGATCCGCGTGGTCCCGCGTGGCTTCCCGATCGAGGTCGCAGCGTCCGGCACCGCGAAGGCGGGTCAAGCTGCGCGCCACACCCTCGACCTCGCGGGCGCGATGCCCGGAACGATCAAGGCGAGCGTGACGATGTATCCATCGCCGGTCGCCGCGATGACCAAGGGCATGGACGCGATGATCGCCGAGCCCGGCGGCTGCTTCGAGCAGGCATCGTCGACGAACTATCCGAACATCATGATCCTCGGCTATCTCAATTCGACGGACGCAGCCGATCCGGCGCTCGTCGCCAAGACGCAGGGCGTGTTGACGAAGGGCTACAAGCTGCTGACCGGCTACGAGACGACGCAGAAGGGCTACGAGTGGTTCGGCCAGACGCCCGGCCACGAGGCGCTCACGGCCTACGGCCTGATGCAGTTCGCCGACATGGCCAAGGTGTTCGATGTCGACAAGACGATGGTCGAGCGCACCGCGGCATGGTTGATGAGCCGGCGTGATTCGCAGGGCGGCTTCCAGCGCAGCGCGCAGGCGCTCGACTCGTTCGGTCGCGCGAGTCCGGCAACGACGAACGCGTACATCATGTGGGCGCTCGCGGAGGCGAAGCGCACGAACGGAATGACGAAGGAGCTCGCGATGCAGACCACGCTCGGCGGCGAGACCCGCGATCCCTACCTTCTCGCGCTCGCCACGAACACCACGCTCGCAGCCGCGCCGAAGGCCACCGACGGCGCTGCGATGGCGAAGCGGCTCGTTGGCCTGCAGGCGAAGGACGGCAGCTTCACCGGCGCCAAGGAGACGATCACGATGTCCGGCGGCGACTCGCTGACGATCGAGACCACGGCACTCGCCGTGCTCGCCCTGCTCAAGGCGTCACCGAACAGCGAGTACGAGGCGCAGATCCGCGCCGGCGTCGATTGGCTCAACAGCAAGCGCGGGGGGTACGGCTCGTGGGGCAACACGCAGGCCACGATCCTCGGGCTCAAGGCACTGACCGCGTACACCGAGCACGCGCGCCAGATGGCGTCGCCCGGCACTGCAACGCTGATCGTCAACGGCAAGGAAGCGGGAACGATCAAGTTCGACAAGGGTCGCCGCGATGCGCTCGTGTGGGACGACTTCGCGACCAAGCTGCAGCCCGGCAAGAACACGATCGAGGTGCGCCTCGACAGCAAGGCTGCCCTTCCCTACTCCGTCGCGGTCTCGTATCGCTCCCCGACGCCAGCGTCATCGCCGCGCTCGAAGATCACGATGACCACGCAGTTGCTCGCGACGAAGGCGAAGATGGGCGAAGGCGTCACCTTGCGCACGCACATCGAGAACACGACGAACGCCGGCATCCCGATGACGCTCGCGCGCGTCGGCATCCCGGGCGGCATGGTGTTCCAGACCTGGCAGCTCAAGGAGCTGCGTGACAAGGGCCTGATCGACTTCTACGAGACCCGCCCACGCGAGGTGATTCTCTACTGGCGCGCGCTGCCGCCGTCCGCGAAGAAGGACGTCGACATCAATCTCCTCGCGGCAGTGCCCGGCACCTACGAGGCACCGGCAAGCAGCTCGTACCTCTACTACACGGCCGAGGACAAGACCTGGACGAAGCCGGTCTCGATCACCATCGAGAAGTGAGCACGTTGCGGCCGGCGAGCATGACGCCGGCGAGCGACGCTGCGAGCAACAGCCCGAGCAGCGTCCACCTGCATGCAGGTGTCTCGTCCGAAGGGGTGGTCAGCGTCGACGCGGTGGGATTCCACAGCTCGCCCTTGCCGAGCTCGATCGCGAACGACGCCCCGAGGCGCGCGAACTTCAAGGCGTGCGCGGCGTTGTTGCCGCTCCGCTCGAGCGTGTCGTTCCGGGTGTGAATCGAGCGGTTGCTCTGCTTCATCCGCGATTCGAACGGCATCGAGGCCGGCACGCCGGCGCGATACCAGCTCGCATGGTCCGAGCACGCATAGCCACATGCATCGAGTCCCCAGGTCGCGCCGACGTAGGTGTCGATCAGCTGGGTCAAGAACGTGTTCTGAGCAGCGCTGGTGAAGTCCTTCATCAGCCAGATGTCCTTGTCGGACCCCTGGTAGTTCGTCATGTCGAGCTGGAGCACGCCGACGACGTTGACCTCTCGCTTCTTGAAGTCGCGGACGATGCCCTGCGATCCACGAAGTCCGACCTCCTCCGCCGCATACGCCATCACCTTGATCGTGCGCGCTGGCCGGAAGTCCTTCGCGAGCAGCACGCGCGTGATCTCGGTGAGCGTCGCGATGCCCGACGCATCGTCATCCGCGCCGGGCGCGGTGCTGGTGTTGCCGCCGACCGCGATCGAATCGAGGTGTCCGCCGATCACGACCACCTCGTTCGCCAGCGTCGATCCGGGAATCGTCAGGATCACCGATTGCTGCGCGTAGCCGTGATCGAACAGCTCGATCGTGACGTCGGTCCGCGCCGTGAAGCTCCGCCAGCGATCGCGCAACCAGGTCGACGCGGCCGCGCCGCTCGGAGACTGGTAGTAGCGGTTCTGCATCGCGGACAGCTCGCCGATCGTGCCGAGGATCCGATTGGCCTCCAGCGCGGGGAGCACGGCGTTGACCGCCGCGGCCTGGTCGAGCGTGTAGTCGATCGTCACCTCGGACGCGAGCGGCGGATGGAGTGCGGAGCGCGCTTCTTCGAGCGACTCGTGCAGGATGAACCCACCGCAGCGGTGATGCTGCTCGTGCATCTGCTCGGACAGCTCCTCGAGATCCTCGGCATCGAACGCGATCACCGAGACGCCGTTCTCGGACTCGATGACATCGAACATGGCGCCGTGCTGGGCGGCCACGGCCCGCGCCGTGCCGATGGCATCCGTACCGATCGAGATGTAGCGCTGGCCGTACTCGGCGGGAGCGTCGTCGGGTTCGTGGACGGGAACCGTGCATCCGGCAATGCCGGCAACAAGCAGCAGGGTGCGATGCATCGTCCCCGAGTCTAGCAGCTGGAGGTGAGGCCGACTAACGGACTCGCTCAGTCGGCGGTCGGCGGAAGCGGCTCCGCATCGGCGGTCGGCGGCAGTGGCTCCGCATCGGCGTCGACGGCGCTCTCGGCGACGTGCTTGTTGCGCTCGAGCCAGCGACTCATGTCGGCGACGACGACCTGCGGGATATGGCCGAGATCTCCGGTGAGCAGCTCGCCGATCGTCGCGAGTGCGAGATCGATGTCGCTGCGGGTCTGGAGATCGTCCTCGCGAAGTGTCTCGCGCCGAGCCTCGAGCTCGGCCTTGCGTGCCTGGACACGGGCGATCATCGGCTGGCCCATCGTCGCATCCACGCTGTTGATATGAGTCATCCGGCGTCCTGAAGCACTCGCCGTGCCGTGGCCGTGCACGTCTCACCGTGCCTCCACGCGACAGCTCGTCGGCGAATTCGCCCACCGGGCGATCGCGCTCCATGAGTGGGCTGTAGGCTTGGAGGATGGGCAACGACGGGGACCTGACCGCGGCGATACTGCCGGCGTTCCTGGCGGCCCGACCAGATGGTTACTACGATCACGAGGACGGGCTCGCCGCCGGCCACGACGAGTACATGCGTGACGTGTCGCTGGTCTGCACGCTGACCTGCGCGCCGCGAGCCGCGGTCGGCGAGCTGATCGGGTCCCGTCTGTCGCCGGCCGCGTGCGCAGAGTTCCTGCTCGGCTATCGCGCCCCGACCTCGATCGCGGACGTTCGTGCGACTGCGCAGGCTTTCGGCAGCCAGTACACGGGTGAGCTCACGCCACGGGGCGCAGTGGCGCTGACCATCCTCGAGCACGAGCTCGCGGCGTTCCCGGATCCGGAGCTCGCCCTCCTGCTCCAGCTCGCGCGCCGTAACGACATCCGGCTGCGGGCGTACCTGGTCAAGCTCGGGCTGAGTCAACCGGTAACTGGTCGGTAGTAGTGGCGATTACGGTTTTCTGAGAAAAATCGACCTAGTGGCGCCGGCGGATTCCACGATATAGCTCGTAGGTGTCTCAGGGTGAGGCGTTCCAGGTCGGTCTCCGGATCGGCAAGTACGAGCTGACGCGCAAGCTCGGCGAGGGCGGCTTCGGCGTGCTGTTCGCTGCGCGTGACACCTCGCTCGAACGCGACCTCGCGATCAAGTTCCTCCACCCCCACCACAGCTCGAACCCCGAGCTCGTGAAGCGCTTCGTTCAGGAGGCGCGCTCGATCGCCAAGGTCGTTCACCCTGGCATCATCACCGTCTACGAGAGCGGCGAGGTCTGGGGAACCGGAACGGGAGCTGATGGCGCTGCGTTCATCATCATGGAGCTGCTGATCGGCGAGACGCTGACCCAGCGCATGAAAGCCAGCGGAGGTCGCCTCGCGCCGGCGACCGCGATGGAGATCTGCCGGCAGATCGCATCCGCGCTCGAGGCCGCGCATCGGCAGGGCGTGGTCCACCGCGATCTCAAGCCCGACAACGTCATGCTCGTGAAGGATCTCGCGCTCACGCTCGGCGAGCGCGCGAAGGTCCTCGACTTCGGGATCGCCAAGCTGGCGACCGCATCGCCGGCGGGTGCAACGCAGGCAGGCATGGTGTTCGGCACGCCCTGCTACATGGCGCCGGAGCAGTGCAAGTCGGCGGCAGATGCCAACCACAGCAGCGATATCTACTCGCTCGGCTGCATCCTGTTCGAGCTAGTCACCGGACGGACGCCGTTCGAGGGCGGCATGGCCGAGCTGATCGCCCATCACATCCTCACGCAGCCCCCGATCCCGAGCAGGATCATCCCGGGCTTGCCCTCGCACATCGACGACGTGATCGCCGCGATGCTCGCCAAGGATCCCAACAATCGGCCCGCGACGATGACCGTGGTCGAGGCGATCCTCGAGGAGCGGCGGCTCATGCCGGTCGCGCAGAAGCCCGGAAGTGGAGGACGCACGCGCACGCTCGGTGGCGCGCGACTCGCGACCAACCCGCCGCCAATCTTCGGCAAGCCGATGGCGCCAGGGGCAAACCCGCTGCCCGGGATGCCGCCCCCGGCATCGACCGCGCACCACACCCCGGCGACGCCGATGCCCTCGGTGGCAGCGCCCTCCACCACACCGGCGGTCGGATCGCCGACGACCTTGAGCTCTGCTGCCGGCATCGCCGCGAAGCTCGAGCGCAAGTCTTCCGCGAAGTGGTGGATCGCCGTACCGATCATCGTGGCCGCGGCCGCCGGCACCGTGATCGCGATCGGCCGTGGCGGTGATGGCGAGCCGACGCCAGAGCCTTCCGCGGGAAGCGCACCGACGGCAACCACACAAAGCGCGGCCACGGCGACGAGCACCACCGCGACCGGAAGTGCAGCGACCGGCAGTGCAGCAACGGGCAGTGCAGAGACGGGAAGCGCCTCGACGGGGAGCGCCGCGACGGCCCTTCCAACGACCGGTGCGGTTACCGCCAGCACCACGGCCACGGGCACCAACAC
>JACCQV010000573.1 GCA_013813945.1 Deltaproteobacteria bacterium
ACGGCCACACGTTGCTGGTCCGCATCGTCTCGATGCTGACGAAGATGATCGCATGAGCCGCCTACGCCGACGCCTACGCTTACGCCAACGCCGGATCAACACAGCCGAACTCTGGGGTTAGTCGCGGGTCTCCAGCCGTCGACGTTTGCCAGCACGATGTTCGATCACTCGGTGAACTGCGGACGCCATTGTCGTTCCCGTTGAACGGCGCTGGCGATCTGATCCGTGAATGGTCGGTCCCGTGACGCGAGCCGCGGCGCGTGCCAAGGTGCGCGCATGAGCGTTCCGTTGTCCGTGCTCGATCTGTCTCCGGTCGGCGCCGGAGTCACACCGAGTCAGGCGATCCGTGAGTCGGTCGAGCTCGCGAAGCTGGCCGACCGGCTCGGCTACACCCGCTACTGGTTCGCCGAGCACCACAACATGGCGTCGATCGCGACCTCTTCGCCCGAGGTGTTGATCGCGCACGTCGCGGCGGTGACCTCGCGGATCCGCGTCGGCGCCGGCGGCATCATGGTGCCGAATCACACCCCGCTGCGCATCGTCGAGATCTTCCGGACGCTCGAGGCACTCTACCCGGGTCGGATCGATCTCGGGCTCGGCCGCGCACCTGGCACCGATCCGTTGACGGCGACGGCGTTACGCCGCTCCGACAACCCGGACGTCAATCACCTGCTCGCCGAGATGTTCGCGTTCGAGCGTGGCAACTTTCCCGACAAGCACCCGTACCTCAAGATCACGCCGATGCCGTCCGATGTTCAGATCTCGTCGATCTGGATGCTCGGCTCGACCCTCGCCGGCGCGTCGATCGCAGCGGAGCTCGGCGTGCCATACGCGTACGCCGGTCACTTCACGATGACGCACGCGCATGCGGCGATCTCGCACTATCGCAAGAACTTCCAGCCGTCGGCGCAGCTCGCGAAGCCGTACGCGATGCTCGCGGTGACCACGATCTGTGGAGCGACGGACGAGGAGGCCGAGCGGCTCGCGGCGCCGATCCGGGTCGCGATCGTCAACAGCCGCACGGGCAAGCGCGCCCCGATCCCGACGATCGAGGAGGCGCTGCGCCACGAGTTCAAGACCGGCGAGCAGGCGATCCTCGACGACTTTTTCGCCGGGGCGGTGATCGGCGGTCCCGCGAAGGTTGCCGAGGGTCTGCGAACGTTTGCCCGCGAGCACGACGCCTCGGAGCTCATGCTGTCGACCCTGGTGACGGATCTCGACGCTCGGAAGGCCTCGCTCGAGCGCTCGATCGCCACGATGCGCTAGCATCGCGAACGATGAAGGTCCTGGTCGTCAATGTCGGCTCCACCTCGGTCAAGTACAACCTCTACGAGATGGACACCGAGTCGCGTCTCGCGATCGGCAAGGCCGAGCGGATGGGAACGCCGGATGCGGTGCACATCCACGAGGACGGATCGCACGCGGTCAACGGCGCCAGCGTCGCGGACGCGCTGCGGGCGATCCTCGAGCATCTGACGCGTCCGGGTGGGCCGCTGCCGGACCCGAGTGCGCTCGGTGCGGTCGGTCATCGCGTGGTGCACGGCGGCGAGAAGCTGATCGCACCGACCCGCATCGATGAGAAGGTCGAGGCGATCATCGAGGAGTGCTCGGTGTTCGCGCCGCTTCATAACCCGGTCAACCTCGCGGGCATCCGCGCTGCGCGTCAGGTGTTCCCGAACGTTCCGCACGTCGCCGTGTTCGACACGGCCTTTCACGCAGGGCTTCCGGCGCATGCCTTCATGTACGCGGTGCCGCACGAGCTGTATCTGCAGAGAGGCGTGCGCCGCTACGGCTTCCACGGCCCGAGCCACCAGTTCATGGCGCTATCCGCGGCGGAGCATCTGCGTACCGATCTGTCGCGGCTCAAGCTCGTGACGTGTCACCTCGGAGGAGGCGCGAGCGTCGCCGCGATCGACGGTGGCATCTCCGTCGAGACCTCGATGGGGATGACTCCCCTCGAAGGGCTCGTGATGGGGACGCGGTCCGGCGATCTCGATCCTGCGATTCCGTTGCAGCTCGCGCGCGAGGGGATGTCGTTCGATCGGATCGAACATCTCCTCAACCGCGAGTCAGGTCTCGCCGGGCTCTCGGGGCTCGGCGCCGACTTCCGCGACATCCAGACCGCAGCCGACGGCGGGAACCCGCGCGCTCGCCTGGCGATCGACGTCTTCATCCATCGGCTGCGCAAGTACATCGGTGCGTATGCAGCCGTGATGGGTGGCGCGGATGCCATCGTGTTCACGGGTGGGATTGGCGAGAACGCATCCGCAGTCCGCAGCCGCGTGTGTGACGGTCTCGTCTACATGGGCGTTGTTCTCGATGAGGAGGCGAACAAGACCCGCCATGCAGCGGACCACGGAGGCATCGTCGAGCTCTCGCAGCCGAGGTCGCCGACGAAGGTCCTCGTCGTGCGCACGGACGAGGAGCGCATGATCGCTCGCGAGGCGATGCGCTGTGTCGCCGGTGCAACCGGGGCGATCAAGAGCGTGCGCGCGCGGCCCATCCCGGTCGGCGTCAGCGTCCGTCACGTTCACCTGTCACGCGCCGATGCGGACGCGCTGTTCGGAGTGGGGTACGAGCTCACGAAGAAGCGCGACGTCACGCAACCTGGCCAGTACGTCACTCGCGAGACGGTGGATCTCGTCGGCCCCAAGGGCGAGATCCGCAGCGTTGCGATCATCAATCCGCTTCGCAAGCAGACGCAGGTCGAGCTCGCACGCACCGACGCCTTCACCCTGGGGATCTCACCACCGTTGCGCGAGAGCGGCAAGCTCGAGGGGACGCCTGGGATCACGTTGCGCGGTCCCGCCGGTCTGGTGACCACGACGAGCGGAGTGATCCTCGCGCAGCGCCACGTTCACATGAGTCCGGCGCAAGCGAAGGACTACGGCGTCTCCGACAAGGACATGATCAAGGTTCGCGTCGAGGGGGCTCGCGAGATGACGATGGGCGACGTGATCGTCCGGGTGAACCCCGAGTACGACCTCGACATGCACATCGACACCGACGAGGCGAACGCCGCCGGGCTGTCGAACGACTCGGTCGTCGCGTACGACGGCATCCAGCCGCGCTGATGGTCTTGACACAGGTCGTGTGTCTGGGCGGGCGCAGCTCGCGCAAGTACTCGACACGCAAGGCTTCGCTCGAGGCGCGGAGCTTGCACCCCTGCGTCCGCCATGACGACAGTGTTTCAGCCGGGCGTGTTCACTGCGACGCACACCTACCTCACGCACCTGATTGCGTACGGGCTGGGCTGCGGCCTGATCGGCGCAAGTCTGATGTTCGCGGCCAAGCCGCCGGCAGTCGTCCAGGGTCCGCCGACGATCGAGCTGACCGAGACGGTGAGCGTCCCGACGACGATGCCGCGGACGGTCACCACCGACGAGATGCCGGCGGCACCGGCGGTGTGGGTCGTCATCACGGCCGGCACGAGGAGCTACATCAAGCTCTCCGACGGCGGGACCGTCTTGCCACGGCACGGCAAGCCGAAGCTGTTCGAGCACGATTGGGTGTCGACCTCGATCGCGCCCGTCGCCGATGCCGACGTTCCTCCCGTGCACCGCGCACGCAAGGGCACGGAGGTCATCGTCGATGGCACGTGCCGCGCCACGATCACTGGCTTCGCTGTCGTCGCGCGTCTCAGCGGTGACACGGCCTACGCGAGTGAAGAGGACACCTGGTCCGCGGCAAGCGTGATGCGCCTCGGTGCACCGGTGCTCGCAGCGCGCCTCGATGGCTGCACCGGCGAGCTCGCGCGGTCGGCGTCGCTGTCGCCCATGATCGTTCCAGAGGTCATCGAGGACAAGCGGCTCGTCGCCGCGGCGAAGAAGCAGCTGTATGCCTCTGCAGATATGAAGACCGCACGCCGTGAGTGGGCTGCGTGGGAAGCCGAGATGCAACCATCCCAGCATCAGGAGCTCGATCTCGGCGAACTGTCGACGAAGGTCGTTCGCCATCCCAAGACCGGCGCGACGTTCGTGTCGATCCACGCGACCACGAGCGGCGCGTGTGGCTCTCCCAACATCAGCCTGTGGGGCCTCTACCGCGCTGACGACGCGGGCACGCTGACGCGGATCCCGACGGAGGTCGGCGAGCTCATCGTGATCGACGGGTTCGTCGATCTCGAAGGCGACGGCGAGCTCGAGGTCGTCGGCCGGCCATGGCTCGACACGGAGCGGATGGTCGCCCGCACCGACGGCGAAGTCATCGAGCGCCTCGAGCGGCCGTTCTACGGCTGCGCGTGCTGATTACTTCTTCGCGCGCTCGTAGCCGCGACGGACGAAGTTCTTCGCTTCGTCCCACGTCGTTCCGTCCCTGAGGTCCTGCCACTCTTCCTTGAGCTTGGACTCCAGGCCGTCGTTCCAGTCCTTGTGCTCGTTGCCGTATTGCTCGCGCGCTCCGACCCCGTAGCGATACTTGCTCTCGACGCGATCCCACTCCTCTGGATTCGGCTGGTTGGCCGACGGAATCGGCTGCGTGCCAGCGGCCTGCTTCACGGTGTCGCCAGCGTCCTGGTTGAGCTCCTTGCCCTTCGAGCTCAGGTCCGCCTTGGTCTGCTCCCAGTCGCGCTTCATCGCGCTCTTGATGCGGTCCCAGGTGCTGTTGTGCTCGGGCTTCCACCACTTCGGGTCAGTTGTCATGCGGGCGTGGGGTTGCAGGTCATGCGCCACGATCCCATACATGGAATCACGATGACTTCGCGGCCGCCGAGCGAGCGCCCTGGACTCAGTAGTGCGGAGGCGGCTCGTTCGCGGGTCCCATCGGCACCTCCGCAGTGGGCACGCTCTGCTTGAGCTGTTCGAGCTCGCGCGTTGTCTTGTCGAGCCGCGTGCCGAACTCGCGGACCAGCGCATCGAGATCGCGGATGAGGCGCTCCTGATACGCGAGCTTGACCTCGAGATCGACCAGGTGCTCTCTGAGCTCGGCTTCCATGCCGCGCACGATAGGCAACTTCCGGCAGCTTGAATACGGGTGGCGTGCCAACCGTCGTATGGTTCCCGCATGCTTCGTGCCGCCTTCCTGCTCGCTGCCTTGACCGCGCTGACCGCTCCCGCCCAGGCCGACGGGATCTTCGACGTCTGCAAGGGAGAGTCGAAGACCGCTGTTGCCGGAACCGGCAAGCCATCGATCGCGGTGGTCTACCTCAACGACTTCCCGGTGACGACCACGGGTCCGATGCGCAACGCGGTCGCGGCCACGCTCGCGAAAGCGGAGAAGGCAAAGATCGTTCCCGCCAAGGACGTCGACGCCGCGAAGAAGCTCGTCGACGAGAAGAAGTGGAACGACAAGAGCGATGCATGCGGCCAGGCGCCTTCGCTGGTCGCCGTCCTCGGTCAGCGGCATCCCAACCTCGAGACCGCGACCGCATCCGTGGGCTGCACCGGCGATACCTGCGAGCTGTGGGTCGATCTCGAGCGACACGGTGCGCGCTCGAAGGACCGCTGGGTCCGCTACGTCGCGCCGCTGACCGGGCCCAACGATCAGCTCAAGACGATCCAGGCTGCCGGCCCCAAGCTGGTCGCCAAGGGCGTCCCACCCGACGCACCGAAAGCGGGCCTCGCCGCCGCCGCCCTCGAGGTCGGAGTGGTCACGGTGCGCAGCAGCACCGATGGTGCGCTCGAGTCCGATCGGATTCTCGAGAGCAACGCGGCACTCGCCGCATGCGGACCCAAGGGCCGGAAGAAGCATGATGTCCGCGGCTACTGGGCCGAGTACAAGCTGTCGGCAAAGGGCAATCCCTTCCAGACCATGGTCAAGGCCTTCGGAGGTCGCGATCCTGCCGACGAGAAAGCGTCCGATTGCCTGAAGAAGGCGATCGAGGCGACGCAGCTGCGCTGCCCTCGCGACGGCAAGGTGACCGAGGTCAAGACCGCGATCTGTCTGTAACGTCAGCGGAACGTGACGGTCGGGATATCGTGGATCGCCTCGGGCGGGATCTCCGGATCGCCACCGTCAGGGTCGGCGGGCTCATCAGCATCCATCTCGACGACTGCCTCCGGTAGCGCGCCGAGCAGGGCGAGGCCCTCCTCGAGGAAGGCGACGAAGCGCATCCGGTCCATTGCATTGCGGCGCGACTCCGAGCTGCTCGCCTCGAGCTGAGTCCTCAGCTGCCGCACCTCGTCGAGGAGCTTCTCGGTGGTCGCCTGCGCGAGCGCGCGGCGGCCCTCGCTGTTCTCGAGGTCACCTTCGAGCTGCGTGACACGTTCCTTGGCCTCGGTGAGCTCGCGTTGCATCTTGAGCTGCGTCTCGCGCAGACCGTTCGCCGAATCCTCGAGGCTCTGCTCGCGCGCCTCGCCGGCGCGAACCAGCTGCTGGAGCTCGAGCGCCTGCAAGTCACGCTCGGCGAGGATCTTTGCGAGCTCCGCGGCAGCGGTGCGGGACTGCGTGGCCACCTCGGCGGCGTGCCCCTCGGTCAGCTGCTTGATCTCTCGTGTGTGCGCATCTTCGCGCTCGGCTGAAGCTCGGATCGCTTCGCTCTTCAGCGCCGTGATCTCGCTCGCGAGCCGCTCGCGCTCCTCCGCGAGGTTGCGGGCTTCGAGCGCCTTGGGCTCGAGCTCGCCGCGCAAGGTCGACAACGATCGCTCGTGTGCTTCCTTGATCTCGGTGATCTCGGCCTCGTGCGCCACGCGCTGGCGCGACGTTGCCGAGACCAGCTCTTGATCGGCGGCTTCGAGAGCCGCCGTACGCTGGGTCTCGAGCTGCGCCGTCTCGGCGGCGGCGCGTTCCTCGAGCATCTGGCGCTCGATGTTCCACAGCGAGCGGGTCTCGTCGAACGCGCGAGTCAGCTCGTCGACGCGCGCGTTCGCAGCGAAGACCGTCTCGCGCTCGCGGTCGAGGCGCACCGCCAGCTCGTCATACGCGGCAAGACTGTCTTGCAGGCGCTGGTCGATGCCCTGGTTCTTCGCCTCCGCGGCCTGGAGCTCGTCGATCTGGAGCTGAAGCTGGCGATTCGCCTCGGTGAGCTGCTCGACGCCACTTGCCTCGCTGAGCCGCTTCTCGACCGCCGCGGCAAGCTCGTCGTCCTTGTTCGCGAGCTCGCGCTGCGCTTCGGCGAGTTGCCGCTGCAGCCGGGACAGCTGACGCCGCAGGGACAGCTCGAGCTCGCCATCGGTGGCATCGGTCGGAGGAGATCCGCTCAGAACGGGGGGAACAGTCGACGTGCTGCGCCGCTTCTCGAGGACAGCGTTCGCTGCCTCCGCCGCTGCTTCCGTTGGCCGCACCCGTGGCGCGGGTGCGAACACCCGATCGACCTTGTAATTCGTGACCGAGTCAACCGGCGTCCCCGCCGGTAAAGGCTCGACGCGGTTATCCCTGTTCCCACTCCGTTTGTTCGACACGCACGGCCAGTTTGTACCAAACGCGTCCCGAGATCACGCGTCCCGGGCGGTTCCTCGCCGCGCACATCAACGGACGTGTGGTCAGTCGTTGCACGTTCCGATCGCGCAGCCGATAGCTTTCGGGCGTGCCAGATGCCTGGCCTTCCCCGCGGGTCCTTGCCATGGTTCGGTCGATGGCGGAGTCCCTGTACGACACCCTCGGCGTCAAGAAAGACGCGACCAGCGACGCGATCCGGACCGCGTATCGCAAGCTCGCGCGCAAGCACCACCCTGATGTCAATCCGGGTGACAAGAAGGCGGAGGAGACCTTCAAGAAGATCAGCGCCGCGTACGAGGTCCTCGCCGACGACAAGAAGCGCGCCGCATACGACGAGTTCGGGGACGAGGCACTGCATGGCGGCTTCGATCCGGGCAAGGCGCGCGAATACAAGAAGTGGCAGTCGACCCGCCAGCAGCGATCATCGCGGTTCTCCGGCGACGATGGGCCGATCGAGTTCGACTTCGGCGAGATGTTCGGCCGGCGCCGCGGACCGCAGCGCGGTCAGGATCTGCACGCCACGATCGCTATCGATCTGCGGCAGGCGATCGAAGGTGCGGAGTTCTCGGCCGACATCCCGGGGCAGGGAACCGTGCGCGTGCGGATCCCCAAGGGCGCCGACACCGGATCCACGATGCGCGTACCGGCGAAGGGCTCACCCGGTGTGAACGGCGGACCTCCGGGCGATCTCGTGATCGAGACCGCGGTTCGCCCTCACCCGCACCTGCGCCGCGACGGGCTCGATCTTTACCTCACACTGCCGGTCACGCTCGACGAGGCCTATCTCGGTGCGACGATCGACGTCCCGACCTTCGAAGGACTGGTCGCGCTCAAGATCCCGCCCCGCTCGCAGAGCCACGCCAAGCTCCGACTGCGTGGCAAGGGCGTGCCGAAGAAGGAGACGCGTGGAGACCTGATCGTGGAGCTCGACGTGCGGATGCCCGATCAGGCCGACGATGCGTTCGCGGAGGCGCTGCGCGGGGCGGCCCGGCTCTACTCGAAACCCGTCCGCGAGGGGGTGCAGCTGTGACCGCCGCTCGCTTCACCTACGCGCACCTCGTCGAGCTGGTGGAGGGCGACGACGAGCTGATCGTCCGGCTCGTCGACGAGGGGCTGATCGAGCGTCGCGCCGATGATCGCGTTCTCGTCGATGTCGACGCGGTGCTGGTGGCCCGCACGCTGTGGCGGGACCTCGACGTCGAGTGGCCGGGGATCGAGGTGATCCTCCGGATGCGCGACGAGCTGGCTCGAGCTCGGCTCCGGATCGCGGAGCTCGAGCAGGCACTCGCCGACAAATCGCAGCGCTAGCAAGCGAGATCGGCACGAGGCGGTAGATTTGCGCACCGCGTCTCACTCTCCGCTTACTGAGGAGGACGGTGTGTGAGGTAGCGAGTTGGCTAAGGTGGAGGTCGCATGACCACCGCCCGCGCCGACGCCCGGATCCTGATCGTCGATGACGAGGAGGATACGGCCGTCCTGTTAACCAGCGTGCTGCGCAAGCGTGGGTTTGCCGCGGACGCCGTGTTCTCCGGGGCCGAGTGTCTCGCCTACCTGCGCCGCGATCCCGTGGATGTCGTGATCTCGGATGTCCAGATGCCCGGCATGAGCGGGATCGAGCTCTGCGAGCAGCTCTATCGGCGCTATCCAGATATCGCGACGATCGTCCTCACCGGCTACGGCCGGCTGGACACCGCGATCGCTGCGATGCGCGCGGGTGCCTGGGACTTCCTGACCAAGCCGGCGACCGGAGATGTTCTCGAGGTCACGATCAATCGCGCGCTCGAGCACTTCGCCCTGCAGCGCGAGGTCAAGCGACTGTCGAACCAGCGCTCGTCCGACCAGCCGATCGAGGACATGCTCGGCGAGAGCACGGTGATGCTCGAGCTGCGCCGCATGATCCGCCGCGTCGCTGCGACCGATGCCACGGTGCTGATCACCGGCGAGTCCGGCACCGGCAAGGAGATGGTCGCGCGCGCGCTCCATCGCCTGTCCGACGTGCGCAAGAACGAGCCGCTCGTCGCGATCAACTGCGGCGCGATGCCGGCGAATTTGCTCGAGAGCGAGCTGTTCGGTCACCTGCGCGGCGCGTTCACCGATGCGAGCAGCGCGCGCGAAGGTCTGTTCGTGCAGGCCGGCAGCGGAACCATCCTGCTCGACGAGATCGGCGAGATGCCGCTCGACATGCAGGCAAAGCTCCTGCGAGTCCTCCAGGAGCGCACGGTCCGCCCGGTCGGCGGAGATACCGAGATCCCGTTCGATGCTCGGGTGATCGTCGCGACCAACCGCGATCTCGAGAGCGAGGTCGAGGAGGGCCGGTTCCGCGAGGATCTGTTCCACCGGATCAACGTCGTCGCGATCCCGGTCCCCGCGCTGCGGGCCAGGACGGGTGACGTCATCATCCTCGCGAACAAGTTCGTCGAGGCCGTGGCCTCGCGCCGGCAGTCGTTCCTGCGCGGCCTGTCGCGTCGCGCGGCCCAGCTGCTCGTTGACTACGACTGGCCGGGCAACGTCCGCGAGCTCGAGAACTGTATCGAGCGTGCGGTCGCGCTGTGTCGCAATGACGAGATCGACGTCGACGATCTGCCGCGCAAGGTGGTCGAGCACCAGAGCACGCGCCTGGAGCTCTCGACATCGTCGCCGGCGGACCTGCTGACGCTCGACGAGATGCAGCATCGCTACGTCCGGCAGGTACTCGCCGCGGTCGGCGGCAACAAGACACAGGCAGCGCACATCCTCGGGATCGATCGACGGTCGATCTATCGCAGGTTGGAGCCAGCCCAGCCCGACGTACGCCCGACGACGACCTGAGCGTACCTGCAACGTTGGGCTGCTCACCGGTGATC
>JACCQV010000589.1 GCA_013813945.1 Deltaproteobacteria bacterium
GGCCGGCGCTGCGCACGGTGCCGGCGGCGCGACGTTCGCATCCTCGCTCGCCGCGACGTTCGCGTGGCCATTCGTCGCGAGCCGCACGCAGCTGCTCGCGTGGATCGAGCAGACGCGCGCTCGGGAGATCTTCGTCACGGGTGCGTGCGCGGATCCGATTGCACAGACGCTCGGCGCGCGCGCGCGTGTGATCGGCCCGCCGCGCCAGATGGCGCTGTTCGCGATATGAAGGTCGTCATCGCGAACCGTCGCGAGGGCGGCTGGTGGTGGCGCGGACCGGTGCTCTCGGTGCTGTGGCTGGTGATCGCGGCGCCGATCGTCGTGGCGTTGATCGCCGCATCCACGCTGCGGACCTGGGCCAAGGATCTGCCCGCCGTGCCGGATCTCGCGAGCTGGCGAGCACTCGCACCGCAGACTTCGCTGCTGCTCGCCGCGGATGGCTCGCACCTCGCAGAGCAGCCGTTTCGCGACGGTATCGTCGTCGGCCATCGCACGTTATCGACGCTGGAGCAGATGCCGACCCACCTGGTGCAGGCGGTCCTCGCGGCCGAGGACGTCCGGTTCTTCTCACATCCAGGCTACGACACGCAGGCGATCGTTCGCGCGGCGTGGATCCAGTATCAAGGCGGGGCGCGCCAGGGTGCATCCACGATCACCCAGCAGCTCGCGCGCAATCTCCTGCCGATCGAGATCGGAAACGAGCTCACGTTTCGCCGCAAGACACGCGAGCTGCTGCTCGCCCGTCAGATCGAGCGGCGCTGGAGCAAGCGGGAGATCCTCTCGACCTACGTCGACTTCGTGTTCCTCGGGCAGGGTGCGTACGGGATGGTCGCCGGTGCGCGTGCGTTCTTCGATCGAGAGGTTGGCGCGATCGATCTGCCTCAGGCCGCGCTGCTCGCCGGGTTGATCCAGGCGCCTTCGCGGCTCGATCCCTTCAAGCACCCCACGGAAGCAAAGAATCGCCGCGACGAGATCCTCGCGCGCATGTTCCGCGCACAGCTGATCGATGCTGCCACGCAGGTCGAAGCGATGGCCGCACCGCTCACGCTGCGGCGGCCGAGCCCGAGCTACGGCACGCTCGTGCCCTGGTACACCGAGCAGGTCCGCGCGTTCATCGCGAGCGCGCTGCCCGAGGATCATCAGCGCGGCGGTCTCGTGGTCGAGACGGCGGCGCTGCCGGCGCTCGGCGGCGAGCTGCAACAGACCGCGCTCGAGCACGCGAATCGCTGGGGCAAGGCACAGGTCGCGGCGGTCCTCTGGGATCATCGAACCGGATACATCGAGGCGCTCGTCGGGGGCCGTGCGTGGGGCCCGGATCGCTTCGATCGCATGCTGCTCAGCTGCCGCCAGCCCGGGTCTGCGTGGAAACCGCTCGTCTACGGCGCCGCGCTGGCCTCCGGTGCGATCACGCCCGGGACGGCGCTGCGCGATGCGCCGATCGCCGAGTACGACGAGGTCACGAACGTCCACTGGAAGCCGAAGTCGGGGAATCGGTTTCGCGGAGTCGTGCTCGCCCAGGATGCGATCGCGGCGTCACTCAACGCGCCTGCGATCGACGTGTTCGATCGGACCGGCGTGGACTCCGTGATCCGCCTCGCCCGCCGGCTCGGGATCACGAGTGACCTTGCCGAGGTGCGGCCGATGGCGCTCGGCGCGTCCTGCGTCAAGCCGCTCGAGCTGGCGCGGGTATTCGCGGTGATCGCGCGGCGTGGATGGGCGGTCGCGCCCCGGTTCGCGGTCCGGATCCGGCGTGGTGATGACGTCCTGTTCGACGGCGCAGTCCCGGAGGATCCGTGGATCGACCCCGCGCGTCGGTTCGATCGATTCGCGGCCACTGCAGGCGCCGAGCCCGACGAGCGGGTGAGCGCCAGCGGCGGTCAGCTGATCGACGAACCGACCGCGTTCCAGCTCCAGGACATGCTCGCGGCGGTCGTGTCACGGGGAACCGCGACGGCGGCACGGTCGATCGGCCGCCCGACGGCAGGCAAGACCGGAACGACGAACGACAACACCGATGCCTGGTTTGTTGGATTCTCGGGGCGCATGACCTCCGCGGTCTGGCTCGGATTCGACGATCCCGCGCACAAGCTCGGGCGCGAGGGCGATGGCCGCCGCGCCGCACTACCGCTGTGGATGCGCGCGATCCGGAGCGCGGAAGGGACCAGCCCGGATGTGGCGATCCCGGGTTCACCGCCGGCCGGCATGGAGCGGGTGACGATCGATCGCGAGACGGGCCTGCTGGCCGCGCCGGGCGCGAGCGGCCTCGCGGTGTGGTTTCGCACCGGCACGGCTCCCACGGAGGTCTCTGGCAGGCCCGGGACCTCACCGACGGAGTTTGGGCACAGCACACGCGAGTTCTGAGCCGCCCGGGTCACCTTGCCCATCGGGTGGTATGCTCCCCTCGATGTTCGGCATGGGCGGCACGGAGATCATCGTGATCTTGATCGTTGCACTCCTGTTTCTCGGGCCCGACAAGCTGCCCCAGGCAGCGAAGACGATCAGCAAGGGAATCCGCGACATCAAGCGGCAGTCGCGCGCGCTGCAGAATCAGATCGAGGGCGACGAGCAGATTGGCGGCGCCATCCGTGACCTCAAGAGCGCGATGCGCGGGGAAGAGGCGCCGGTCCGTCCGAAGCCACTCAAGCCGCTGCCCTCGACCGAGGTCACGCCGCAGCCCGCCTTGCCCGAGCCGGTGTTGAGCACGGGCCAGCCAGCGACCGTCGAACCGGCCGCAACTCCTGCGGATCTCGCGGTGGTTCCGACCGTGACCTTGCCGCCGATGGCCGGCGAGCCTGATCCGGACGTCATCGATGGCGGCGACGAGGACCTCGGTTCTCTGATCCGGCCGGTCGAGGGAACGATCGCAAAGGGCTCCGAGCCGAAGCATGGCTAGCCCCGCCCCCGCGGATCGCGACGACGAGCCCGTTCCGGACGGAGACCTCGAAGAAAGTCGGATGCCCTTCCTCTCGCACCTCAAGGAGCTGCGAGATCGGGTTCGCAACGCGGCCATCGCGTTCGTGCTCGCGTTCGCCCTCTGCTTCTACTTCGCGCAGGACATCTATGACTGGCTCGAGACTCCGGTCAAGACCGCCTGGGCCGCACACCCAAAGCTCGGCCAGTTCAAGATGACCTTCGCGACGTTGACCGAGCCGTTCTGGGTCAACATGTCGGTCGCTCTCTGGGCCGGCATCTTCGTCGCCTCACCGTTCATCTTCTATCAGCTGTGGCGGTTCATCGCGCCGGGGCTCTACAAGCGCGAGCGCCGGCTCGGGGTCGCGTTCGCGGGGACCTCGGCGGTGTTCTTCGTCGCCGGCGCACTGTTCTGTTACGAGCTCGTGCTCCATCAGATGTACAACTACCTGCTCGATTTCTCGACGAAGACGACGGAGCACACACCGACCCTGATGCTCCAGGGCTACCTCGACCTGACGCGCGACATGATGCTGGCGTTCGGTGTGGTGTTCGAGATGCCGCTGCTGATCTTCTTCCTGTCGCTGATCGGCATGGTCACGCATCGCGGGCTGTGGAAGTTCAATCGCTGGTTCGTGGTGATCGCGTTCATCATCGGCGCGATCCTGACGCCCTCGCCAGATGTCGTGTCGCAGCTCCTGATGGCGGCGCCGATGATCGTGCTCTACAACCTGTCGATCCTGGTCGCCTGGTTCGTGACCGTGAAGCGCGAGAACAAGGAAGCGGCGCTGCGCGCCGACGAGGCCGCGGCGGATGCAATCGAGCGGATGGGCCGCCCCGGCGATGACAAGCTCGACGACGAGGACTGATCAGGCGCCGAACCGACGCTCGAGATCGTCAAGCACGCGCAACCGGTGGTCACGAGCTGGAACCATCTGCTCGAGCCAACCCCGGATGTACGACAGGTCCAGAGTCGGCCGACGCGCGAACAGGTGTTCGAGGTCGATCAGGTCTTTCGGCCGTCCTAGAGGAGCTTGTGCAGGCATAGGTCCTCCGCCGAGATGAACGACAGCGTACGACCCGAGACAGAATCGTCTATCGCGACGCAGCGCTGCCTCATGGCCTCGTACTGCGGATGCCCCGACACGAAGACATCGACGAACATCCGACCAGCTCGGCCTTTGAACATACCAATCTGCGCCACGTCGCGGGTCGCGCTAGCTCGGTCGAGAATGACCCCCGCACGCTCCAGCGCGGCGAACGCGCGCGCTAGCTCGGCCTCGGTGACGAAGATCGTGATGTCAACGTTCTTGGTCGCACGAGGCGCCCCCCAGGCACCCAGCGCGAGGGCACCGCCGATGCCGTACGGTAGGCCGTCCTCGTCGAGCCGCTCGGCGATCGTGCGTGCAACCGAGAGAGCGTTCAGCGAGCTCGGCGCAGCCATAGCTGGGTCAAGAGCTGCCGGGTTTCGTCGGGCAACGGCTCGGGCATGAGCGCCTGCTCCAGCGCATCGGGGCCAAGTCGCGACAAGAAGAACTCGGCCTCGGCGCACGACCCGTCGACCGCCGCGAGGCATTCCTCCGGAGTAGCGTCGAGCCACAGCGCTGCACGCTCGCGCACGCGTTCATCGCTCGCCATGTACGCTTGTTGGGCCTCGAGGATCGCGCCGTGGTCCACTCGCCTACGATACCACCCAGGTGCGCCCCACCCGGGGTAATCGACGACAGCGCACGGAAGAGTCGCCAGCCGAGCACGCCATCGGAGCTCGGTGATAACCGTGGCTGCACACGATGGGGTGCAGTTGATCCACGCCGCAACGGCGCGTGCGTGGACCACACACGTGACCTGCAGCGCGAAGCTTGTCCGAGGATTCCGAACTTTGGACGACCGGTCCGGAAACCGGCCGCGATCTCGGACACGTCACCTACGGCCGGCCGCGCTGTCGCAAGTACCCCCGGGCCGGATTCTGCGATCGGGCCGGATTCTGGGACCCTCGAGGACGGCAATGACGCGAGCGAGCGCCTCCTCGTCGAATCCGCGGCATCTGCCGCCGCGAGGTCACCGAACACCCGACCCGTGTCCTGCTGGTGCAACCCCGGTGCGGGTCGGGGTCAAGGTGATCGTGCCTGGCGAATGTCAGACCTGCGCCGAGCGAGGCATCGACGGTGCCATTAATGTGATAATTAAGGCAACGTGATTGCCAGATCGATGAAGCTGCCCAAGGGCAGCAGCTTCTTGTTCGGACCGCGCGGCACCGGCAAGTCGACGTGGATCGAGGCACAACTTCCGGCGGCGTTGCGGGTCGATCTACTCGATCAAGCGACGTACCTGGAGCTCGCCGGCCATGCCGAGCGGCTCGGCGCGATGGCCGACGCCAAGCGGACCAAGGTCATCGTGATTGATGAAGTCCAGAAGCTGCCGACGTTGCTCGATGAAGTGCATCGGCTGATCGAAGCGCGGCGATTCCGGTTCGTCTTGACCGGATCGAGTGCGCGCAAGCTGCGCCGGTCAGGGACGAATCTGCTGGCGGGCCGAGCCCGGACGATCGAGATGCATCCGTTCACTGCGACCGAGCTGGGCAACCGATGGAAGCTCGCGCACGCGATCCGCCACGGAATGCTACCGACCGTCTGGGTCGAGGAGGATCCCGCCGCGTACCTCAAGAGCTACGTCGGCACGTACCTGCGAGAGGAGGTTCAGCAGGAGGCTCTGGTGAGGAACCTCGCGAGCTTCACGCGGTTTCTCGAGGCTGCGAGCTTCTCCCAGGGTGCTCCTCTCAACATGAACGCGGTCGCCGCCGATTGTGGGATCAACCGGAAGACCGTCGAGAACCACTTCGACCTTCTCGAGGATCTCCTGCTCGCGTTCCGGTTGCCCGTGTTCGCGCGTCGCGCCAAGCGCAAGATCACCACGCATCCCAAGTTCTTCTTCTTCGACGCAGGCGTCTTCCGCGCGATCCGGCCGCGCGGACCTCTCGACTCCGCCGACGAGATCGACGGCGCAGCGATCGAGACACTGCTCGTGCAGTCGCTGCGCGCCGAGAATGCGAACGCGGGACTCGGCTACGAGATCTCGTACTGGCGAACAGGGGCCGGCGACGAGGTCGACGTCGTGCTGTACGGAGAGCGCGGACTTCACGCGTTCGAGGTCACGCGATCCTCTATGTTCCGCGAGAGCGATCTTCGCGGCCTGCGCCTGTTTTGCTCCGACTATCCGGAGGCGCGGGGCCACCTGCTCTACGGAGGGACCCGGCGCTACCAGTTCGATCGCATCGACGTGGTTCCGTTCGCGGAGGCCGTCCCCCAGCTCGGATCGATCCTGGGGCGGCGGTAGCGGGTTGCCTGGCGCTACGCGCGTGACGCGCGGTCCCAGGGAATCTTCCGGAACCAGACGTAGCCAAGCCCTGCGGCGACCACGCCCCAGATCAGCAGCGACTGCAGCGCGAGCGAGCGTCGCTTGCTCTCCTTGTTGTCGAGCTGCGCGGCGCGGAACGAATCGAGGGTCTCGTAGAGCTCGGGTGTATCTGCGGCGTTCTGCGCCGCGACGATCCGGGCGTCGATCTCCTTGAACGCGCTGCTCTCTCGCGTCGCGGCGATCAGGTGCGCGGGGATGAAGCCGAGCAGGATCGCGAGAACCACACCGGCCACGATCCGTGACCGCGGCATGTCGGGAACGGACACGCCGGTCACGACGGCCTGCGAGACGGGGGTCCTGCGGGTCAGCGCCGGACTCGCTTGCACGCCGTGCGGAGGTGTCTGCGTCGACGGCATGGGGGTCTGCCGCGGTGCGGGCGCTTCCTCGACCAGGTTGACGACCTGCTCCGCCTCGGCCGCATCGGGCGGGGCAAACAGATCGAGCGGGACGTCCTTCGGGGCCGCCGGCTTCGGAGTCGCGAACGTCACTGCGGGGGCGGACTCGTCCTCCGGGGCAGGCCCGATGCTCGCCGGCATCGCGGGAGATGCCATGTCGAACGAGCCCTCCATGCCGACTGCGTCGTTGCCATCGAGCGACGACAGCGACCACGTGTCGCCACCGATCGCACCGAGATCCGACTCGACGGAGCTCTCTGGCGTGTAGGCCGCAGACAGGCCGCTCTGATAGCCCGAGCTCGCCGCGCGCGGCGCGTTGGCGGGCGGCAGCGACGTCGAACCCGAGCGTTCGTTGGCGGGCGGCAATGACGAAGGCGCAGTGCGCGGTGGCAGCGACGAGACCGCGGGACGCGGAACACTCGATGGCGGGAGCGAGGCCCCCCCGGGCCGCGCGGCATTGGTTGGCGCCGGTTGAGTCGGCGGGGCCATCGGGGCCGAGCTGGGTGCGGCCGAGCTGGGTCCGACGCTTGGCGTCGTCGGTGGTTTCGGCGGGGACGAGTACGCGCCCGGCCGCGATGGCGTGGCCGGCGGCGGCTCCGAGGCAAGCTTGGGCACGGCCGGCGGCGTCGGCGCTGCGTCCTCGACGGTGACACTCGCACCGCACTCCGCGAGAGCGCGCGCGTAGGTGTCGGCGGTCGCCGCGTCGACGTTGGCCTTCACGCGGAACCGACCCGCTGTCATCCGCTTGACGAGATCCGGAACGGGCAGGCCGTACTTCTTCGAGATCGCGGCCGCGAGGCGCTGGATGCCTTCCGGCGAGCGGTCGACCGGTGCCTCGACGTAGACGTGGAACGCGCTCATCCCGGATCGGCATCTTCCCATAACTCGAGCGCGGGGGAGATCTCCTCGACCTGCATCAAAGTTGCGCGACCCGATCCGACGCCCCTAGGGTGGAAATATGACATTCGGCAAGGCTGTCCCGAAGCTCGTGCCTTCGTTCATGACCCGCCGCATCCGTCTCGGTGTTGCGCACCACGGAGCTCCGTCGGGCTGGGTGGCCCCTACGAAGGACACCGGGCCCGCGCCGACCAAGCCGCAGAAGAAGCGGCGCTAGACGCAATGCTGGTCAGTTAAGGTCGTTCGTGCACGTGCACGTGTCACGTGGCACGTCCACGTCCACGAACAGGCAACCGGGCCGAGACGCAGCCGATAGGTGCGGCATGCTCGACTACGAGAGGCTCGAC
>JACCQV010000635.1 GCA_013813945.1 Deltaproteobacteria bacterium
CTCGATGGTCCCGCCGAGATGGACGCGGCGCACGATGCCGCGCTTGTCGAGGAGGAAGCTGACGCTCGTGAACGACCGCTCGTGACCGTCGAGCCACCACCGGCGCAGCGTCGCCCAGCCCTGGTCGATCGCGACCGGGAACTGATAGCCGTAGTGCTTGACCCAGCCCGCGACCTGCGTGGGATCGAGCGGCGTCGCTTCCTTGTGGTGATACATGCCGATCACCGTCACGCCCTTCGCCGCGTAGCGCTCGTGCAGAGCTCGCAGTGTCGGGGCGGTGCCGCTGCAGAACGGGCACGACGGACTCATGAACCAGCGCACGAACACGACCTTGCCGCGCAGCTGCTCGAGCGAGAGCGGCTCGGAGTTGAACCACTGGGACACGACAAACGGCGGTGCCGGTTGATCGATCACGCCGACGAGCGTGTCGTTGACGGGCCGAGGCGCGGGGGAAGCGGGTGGCTCGTCGGTCGGGCTGGCGTGCGGGGAGCTGCACGCGGTGAGCGCGGCGACGATCCACGTCCGCGCGCTACGCATCGCGCTTGAGAGCTTCGTCGACGATGCGCTGGATGAAGGCGTTGTAGTTGAGGCCTTGCTTGTGCGCAGCCTCGGCCGAGTCGTGGCCGTAGCTGAGGAACGGGTTGGCGTTGGCCTCGATGAACCAGATCGAATCGTCCGCCGCGAGGCGAACGTCGATGCGTGCGTAGTCGCGGAGCCACAGCGCGCGATAGGACGCGTAACAGATCGTGTGGAATCGCTCCATGGCGACCTTCGAGATCCGGCGTGCGAACACGTTCCGGATCCCGCGGCGCTTGCGATAGGCCATGTCCCACTTCGCGCTCTTGCTGGCGATCCGATCCTCGGGCCGATCACCTGCGGCGTCGAACACCATCTCGACGATCGGCAAGATCTCGACCTTGTCACCGTTGCCGATCATCGTCGCGTAGAGCTCGCGGCCCTCGATGTATTCCTCCGCGAGCGCGGGCTGTCCGAACCGTTCATGGACGAACGTGATGCGCTCACGAAGCCCGCCGAGATCATGGACGATCGAGGCCTGCGCGATTCCTTCGGAGGCGTCGGTCCCGAGCGGCTTCACGATCATCGGAAACCGCATCTCGCCTTCTTCGCTCGGCGTTTCGCCGACCCGGTACGACTTGAACGCGGGGACATTCACGCCGTGGTACGCGAGGACCTTCTTGGCCATCGCCTTGTTGCGGGTGACGAGCAGCGCGAGCGGTGGAGCCCCGGTGTAGCGGTAGCCCTCGGCCTCGAGCAGAGCAGGGACGAGGTAGTCGAGGGCGATGTTGTCGAGAAACGCCTCGGTCGCGTTGAACACGAGATCGGGCTTCCAGTCCGCGAGCCGTGCACTCATGTCGCGCAGGTCGTCGTGGATGCCGATCAGGAGGACGTCATGGCCATTCTTCTGGAGGGCCTGCGCGACCTGGTACTCCATGTCGGGCTCGACCTTTTTCCAGTTCGCCAGGTCCTTCGCCATCTGCACGGCGTGCTGATCCGGAGTCCACCCTTCGTAGGGCGTATCGAACACAACGGCGACGCGCATGGCTGGAGGAGCGCAGTAGACTAGCTTATTCGCGTGCGTCTCGACGTTCTCACCAGCGGCATCTGGCAGACCACGACCACGATCGTGTCCGAGGGTGAGGGGTGTTTCGTCATTGATCCCGCGTACTTCCCGCGCGAGCTGGAGCAGATCGCCAGCCGAGCCCGCGATCTGGGCGGCGCGCAAGGCGTCCTGTTCACGCACGGCCACTGGGACCACGTGATGGGCCACACCGCGCTCCCTGGGGCCCCGGTCTGGGTCAGCCAGGTGCTCGCAGACGGGATCGCGACCGCCGATCCACGCGTCGCGCGTTACCTCGAAGATGCGCGCGAGTTTGATTCGCGCTGGTATGTGCCCCGTCCGGATGGGCATCGCTGGCCGACGGCGCTGCACGGGATCCGGGATGACGAGGTGCTGCGCGTGGCGGGGATCAGCGCACGGACGCTCCACCTCCCGGGCCACAGTCCGGAAGGGCTCGGCCTCGTGATCGAAGACGTCCTTGTGGTCGGCGACTACCTGTCGCCGTGCGAGATCCCGTTCATCGATGATGCGACCGCGTACCGGCAGACGCTGGCGCGCCTCCTCGATCTGCTTCGCGATCTGCGCGAGGCCATTCCCGGTCACGGCCCGCGGCTGACGGCAGGGGAGGCGATCGCGATCGCGAGTGCCGACCTGACATACGTGGATCGACTGATCGCGGCCGCGGATCCGGCAGCAGCGCTGGCCGTGTCACTGCCGCGTGCGGCAGACGTGGTCGGGATGCAGGATCACCATCGCGAGAACTGCGCGAAGCTCGCGAGCCACTCGCATTGACGGTCGCGGGAAACGGGGAGAGCCTGCGGCCCCGTGCCCCGCAATGTCATCTTCGTCGCGCCGTTCCCCACCGAGGTCACGATGCGGTTCGTCCGCGCCGTCGCCAAGATGGACGATGTGCGCCTGCTCGGAATCGTGCACACGCCACCCGCTGACGAGGCACACCTCTACGCCGATATCGTCCGCGTCACGCATCCGACGAACCTCAGTGACACGCTCGAGGGCATCGAGCTCCTGCGGCGCCGGCACGGCGAGCCATTCCGGGTCGTCGGGATCCTCGAGGCGATGATGGTGCAGCTCGCTCAGGCGCGCGAGCGCTTCGGCGTTGCCGGCACCTCGGTGAAGACCGCGACGCTATTTCGCGAGAAGGCCGAGATGAAGGACGCGCTGCGCGCCGCCGGCATTCCCGTCGCACGGCACCGGCTCGTCACGGCCGAACACGATGCCCGGTCGTTCGCGGAGGAGATCGGCTATCCGCTCGTGCTCAAGCCGCCGGCGGGAATGGGAGCGAAGGCGACGTTTCGGGTGCGCTCGCACAACGAGCTGAGCGCCGCGCTCGCCGGCGTGCGAGTCGGGCCGCAGTCGCCGGTGCTCGTCGAGGAGATGCTCCACGGATCCGAGCACAGCTTCGAGACGATCACGGTGGGCGGCGAGCCGCGGGTATCGTCGGTGTCGGACTACCGCCCGGGATGTCTCGAGGTCCTGGAGAATCCGTGGATCCAGTGGGCTGTGGTGCTGCCCCGCGAGACCGACGCACCCGCATACGCGAAGGCGCGCAAGATTGGCTTCGACGCGATCCGTGCGCTCGGCCTCGAGGATGGGATGACCCACATGGAGTGGTTCGAGCGCAGCGATGGATCGCTCGCCGTCGGTGAGATCGCGGCGCGTCCCCCCGGGCCGCAGCTGTGCCAGATGACCGGCCTCGTCCACGACATCGACGTCTATCGCGCGTGGGCACGGGCGACGATCGACGGTGTCCTCGATGCGCCATGGGAGCGGAAGTACGCCGCCGGGTGCGCATATGTCCGCGGTATCGGTGGTGGACGGGTCGCCGCGATCACCGGCGTGCGCGAGACCAGCGAGGCGCTGGGGAACAGCCTCGTCGAGGCGAAGCTGCCGACGATCGGTGAGCACAAGAACGCGAGCTACGAGGGCGACGGCTACGTGGTCGTCCGGCACACGAGCACCGAAAAGGTGAAGGAGCTCATTCGAACCGTGATCGAGACGCTCAAGATTCACTACGTCGCTGACTAGCGCCGAGCTGACTCCCGGCTACGCTCGCCGGATGCGACGCGCTCTGTTGTTCCTGGCGCTCGCGCACAGCGTACCGGCGAGGGCTGACTCCTCGATCCAGCTGATGCTCAACGAGCAGGGCCGCCAGACCGCAGCAGACATCGGGCTCGACATTTCGGGCTTCCTGGCGCAGTCCGAGTCGCGAATCAACGAGCTGTATCGACTGTCACGCACGGCCGAGCTGCTGAGCGCCTTCGCGAACGTCGCTGCCTTCGCGCAGCGCGGGCTCGGCGTCGACTACGATCCCGATTCGGGCGACGTGATGTTCGGCGTGTCGGGCACGGGGTTTTCCGGCGACATCGCGATCGGCGCGACCAGTACGCTTCTCACCAGCTCGAGCGTCAACGCCGCTGTGATGGTCGGCGTGAACCTCGCGCGCTGGGGCCTGCCGCGGTGGACCGTGTTCGCGAACGGGTTCTACATCCCGACGGAGGTGCGCGCCCTCGAGGGGAATCTGCTCACCCTCGGTACGCATGTCCACTATCGCCTCGTGCCACCGACTCGTCCCGGCTCCGTGCGGTGGACCGGGGTCGCCGTCACGACGGGGCTCGAGCACGCTCGCTGGCGGGTCGGTGCGGCGCAGAGGCTCGAGACCAACTTCCGGGTCCAGGGCTCGCAAGACGAGGTGAATGTCCACATCAGCTCGGAGGGCACGCTCGAGGTCCGCGCGTCGACGCTCGGGATTCCGCTCGAGGTCACCACGGGTGTTCGCCTGCTCGACATCTTCACGCCGTACATCGGCGTCGGCGCGGAGCTCGCAACGGGCAGCAGCGAGATCGAAGTTGCGCTCGACAGCGACCTGACGATCAACGCCGACCGACTGCCGATCGGTACCGCGCTGATCACGGCCTCGGATTCGAGCAGCCCCGATGCGCTCGCGTTCCATGCGCTCGCCGGCCTGCAGATCCATACGCGCTACGTGCGCGTCGCGTTCCAGGGCACGATCTCCGACGGAGTCTGGGCGGTCGCGCTTGGACTTCGCGTCGTGCCGTGAGCGAGCTCAACCGCTCGCCTACCAACGCGGCTCGAATTTGGATCGGGACCGGCTCCGCGGAACCCGAACGCGCGCCGCATCGCGCCCAGCGAGCGTCTCTGTCGCTGGTTCACCCACATGAACCACATGAACCGCATGAGCCTGCGGTCACCGCTGCGAACATGCGGCGCGCCGCCTCGACACGGGCAGCGCGCGCGGCGACATTTGGCTGATCGGATGGCCGTTCCATTCTCGCGCACCCTGGGCGCAGTCCGAGCGGATCGCGGGAATGCTGCCATGCTCGCCGGC
>JACCQV010000639.1 GCA_013813945.1 Deltaproteobacteria bacterium
GCACCACACACACACGCACACCACATGCACAAACAAGATCACGTGTCTACCCTCCAGTCCAACACAGCACACCGAGTCAGCGGCAGCGGGAGCGGCTGCGGCGGCTGCGGCTTCGAGCCCATCCCGGGCGGGTTCGCTCCGGCCAAGCGGGAAGTCAACGCGGGACAGGTCCGCGTCAGCCAGACCGCGCTCGCGAAGATCGCCGCGGATCCCGCGTCGATCATCGGCGGACTGGTCGGCACCACCGGGTCCACGCCTGGCGTGATCGAGTTCCCGGTTCCCGCGAGCTGCGGCGGCAGCACGGAGATCTGTTGCGTCAACGGAGCACCGAGCCCGACGTGCGGACCGCTCGAGATCGATCTCGTCAAGCGGGCCACTGACCCGGCGCGCCTCGTCCTGACCCCGGTGCAGGGCGCGTCGCGGCTCGACATCACTGTCCGTGCGCGCGTGAAGACCAAGATGGATCTGAAGGTCAAGACGTCTGGCATCACGTGCGACGTGGACCTCGACACAACCCGTGGCTCGAGCCCGGACATCTTGATCACGACGCAGATGGGATTCCCTCAGGACGCGACGACGGGGACCACGCGGATTGCGGCGCAGGGCTCGACGGTGACGCTGCAGAACGAGGACATCCAGCTCAGTGGCGGCATCACTTGCTCGATCGCCGGCGCGTTCATCGGCACCGTGCGCGGTCTGCTCGAGGATCAGGTCGCCGGCATCCTGGAGGACCAGATCAACGAGGCGACGTGCAAGGCCTGCGAGTCAGGCCAGGTCGCGGAGTGCGGTAGCTCGTTCGCGACGGCGTGCACGGACAAGGTCTGCCAGGTCACTGACCGCTGCTTGCAGGAAGTCGGGATGACCGGCCGCGCACGCGGCTCGTCGCTGTTCGCGAGCCTGTCGCCCGGTACGACCGGTGCGCTCGATCTCTACGAGGTGCTCGGCGGCTACGCGGACACCAACAACGGTGGCATCGCGCTCGGAATGCTCGGCGGCATGCAGCCCGGTGGCGCAGATCGCGATCGCTGCGGCCCGCGCGGCGTCGAGCCGATGGATCCCGGGACGCTGCCACAGTCGGCGTTCTTCGCCGGCAATGTTCGCCCCGACAACAATGTCCCGTTCGACGTCGCGATCGGTCTCCACAAGTGGCAGCTCGGCGCCTTTGCGTACGCCGGCTACGACGGCGGGCTGCTGTGCCTGACGATCGGCAACGACACCGTCGCGCAGCTGTCGACGGACACGCTGGCACTCCTGTCGCGCTCGCTCGGAAAGCTCGTCGACACCAACGCGCCGATGGCGGTCGGTCTGCGCCCGCAGAGCCAGCCGACGATCACGCTCGGCAAGAACACGTTCATGACCGACGCGATGATGAACGTGACGCTGCTCGAGCCCCTGCTCGACATCAACTTCAAGGCGATGGAGATCGATTTCTTCGCCTCGATCGACGACCAGTACGTCCGCGTGTTCACGGTCGTCTCCGACGTGCACCTCCCGGTTGGGCTGCAGGTCACGGGCATGGGCGAGCTCCAGCCGGTGATCGGCGATGTCGAGGATGCGTTCACCAACGTGTCGGTCAAGAACTCCGAGGCGATCACGGAGACGCCGGCCGATCTCGCGAACCTGTTCCCGAACCTGCTCGGCCTCGTGCTGCCGCAGCTATCGGGCGGGCTGTCGCCGATCTCGCTCCCCGCGATCGGTGGTCTCAACCTCGCGGTCGTCGACATCACGGCGGTCGATAACGACAACTTCCTCGCGATCTTCGCGAACCTCGTCACCGCGCTGCCGGCTCGCCCGGTGGTCACCGACGTCCGGCTCGCCGGGGTCGCCGAGCCCGCGACCGCGATCGCGAAGGATCCGAGCCAGTGGAAGGCGAATCGCCCACCGAGCGTCACGCTCGACTTCGGTGCGGCGCTGAATCACGAGTGGTCGATCAAGGTCGACGACGGCGCGTGGTCGCCGTGGTCTGCGAACCGGCGCCCGACCTTGTCGCGCGGCGTGTTCTGGATCCCCGGGCAGCACAAGATCGAGGTCCGCGCGCGTGAGATCGGCAAGCCCGAGACGATCGACACCACACCCGAGCTGATCGAGGTCGTGCTCGGCACCGATGTCGACCTTCCGACCGGAAGGTTCATCGCGAAGACCGAGAACGGCTTCCACGGCCAGTCCGGCTCGTCGGGCTGCGCGTGCAACACGGGCGGTGGCGCCGGTGGGGCCGCCCCGTTCGCGCTCGTGTTCCTGATGATCGTGCTGCCGATGCGCCGCGTTCGCCGCACCGCTCGCCGGCTGGCCTCGCAGGCGGCACGGCTCGGCGCGGTCGTCTGGATCGCCGCGCTGATGTCGTTGCCGGGCTGCAGCTGCGGCGATGCGCCGTGCGGTGATGTCGACTGTCTCCCGGGCGAGGTACCGACGGGCAGCCTGGGGCGGTACACGAGCATCGCGGGCGATGATGACCGCGTGATCATTGCGACCTACGATCAAGGTCTCGGCGATCTGGTCGCGATCGACGTCACCGATCCGGCGAAGCCGAAGTACGTCGCCGTCGACGGCGTTCCCGACATCACCCCGGTCTACGATCCGGGCACGTACCGCGGCGGCATCGAGGATGCGGGCGAGAACGTCGGCACGTGGACGTCGGTTGCGATGTCCGAGAACCTCGCGAAGATCGCCTACCAGGACCGCGATAACACGCAGCTCAAGTACGCCTACGAGAAGAAGGCGGGCGAGTGGGCGAGCTACGTTGTCGACCCGAGCAACGGCGAGGACATCGGCTCGCACGCGTCGATCACGATCGACGGCACCAATCATCCTGCGATCGCGTACCTCTCGATCGGCAACGATGACGGTGCGGGCCACCGGTTCACCGAGCTGCGGATCGCGCGCGCTGAGGTCGTCAACCCCGACGACCCGAGCGAGTGGGACATCGTCACGATCACGAAAGCCAACGGCACGTGCGCCGGCCTGTGCAGTGCGAGCACCGTGTGTGTGGCCGGAGCGATGGCGACGGATCCGCAGCGCTGCGCCGCGACGACGACGGACTGCACGGAGACGTGTGGTGATGGCACGGCGTGCGTGGCTGGCACCTGCGCCGATGTCTTCGACAAGCCGGCCACCGCTCAGCTCGCGTCGGGAACGGGTCTGTTCGTCAACCTGCTCCTCCTCCCAGATGGGCGCCTCGCGGCGGTCTACTACGATCGCAACAAGCGTGCGCTCGTGCTCGCGGCCGAGAACGCTGTCGGCACGAACGCATTCACCGAGACCGTGCTCGACGCGGTGACGCCGGGCGATCGCGGCATGTGGGCATCGGCCGTCGTCGACGGCAGCGGCACGATCCACGTCGCCTACCAGGACGCACTGGGCGATCAGCTCCTCTACACGCAGTGGAGCGGCTCGGTCACGACCCCCGAGGTGGTCGACGACGGGCAGCGTCCCGGCGATCGCACGCATAACGTCGGCGCGGCGTCCGCGATCTACGTCGTCAACGGTGCGCCCGTGATCGCGTATCAGGACGGGCTCAAGGCAGATGTCTATCTCGCGTCGAAGTCCGGCGCGACGTGGACGAAGAACCCGATCGCAGCGACGCCGCTCCTCGATGGATTCTCGATCGCAGCGACGACCGGTCACGGTTCGCCGTACGTCGCGTGGGGCGCGCTCGATCCGAGCGCGACGCCACTCGGCTCGGTCGTGGTCCAGACGCCGTAGCGTCGCCTTCGGGCTCGCCTCGCGCTCGCCTCGCGCGCGTCTCTCGCTCGCTTCGCGCGCGTCTCTCGCTCAGCAAGAGGCGCGCCCCCCGAGGCTCGCCGGGGCTGCGTCGCGGATGGGCGCCGGGGCTGCGCCTGCCGAACAACGGCCGCCGCACGCGCGAACGAGACCGATGGTACGTGCGGGCGCGGCCCTGCTTGCCTAGACACAGGCTTGCCCCTACCCCATCCGCTCCGCTGACGCCCCGGCGCGCCTCGGGGACGCTGCGATGAGCAGGCGCACGCGGTGACGTCCGCGCGAGCGTCGGCCGATCGGCACCGTGGCCACGATGAGCACGTGGCGACTGGTTGCCCGGGTTGCCCTACCCGAGGAACGAGGCCACGAGCTCTGCGCACCTGCCGGAGTAGTCCCGCTCGGAGTGCGGGCTGTGGGTCGCGCCGTCGAGGATGTGGAGCTCTGCGTGCGGGAGGTCGCGGCGTAGGCGGTCGAGCTCTCCGGGTTCCGTGCGCGGATCGTTGGAGCCGTGGAGGACCAGCGTCGGTGCGGTGATCTCCGCGAGGCGACGATCGAACAGATCGTCATCGGGCGTCGCAGCGATGTCGAGCCAGACCCGACCGTCGGCGCGGATCGGTGTTCGCCAGTCGGGGCCGAGATCCGCCGCGAGCCGGGTCGTCACGCGCTCGCCGAACGCATCCGGATCCTCGGCCATCATCGTGAAGAACGCACGCGAGCCGGGCTTTGCGCGTTCGAGGTGGAGGGCTTCGAGGATCAACGCATCGACACGCGTCGGTGCAGCGATCGCGAGGAGCGCGGCGATCACCGCACCGTCGGAGTGGCCCCATACGGTGCAGCGATCGATCGCCAGCGCATCGAGCACTGCGAGGGCCTCGAGTGCCGCGGCGGCATGGAACCGCGGCGGGAACACGGACACGCGAGGCGAGGCGCCATATCCGGTGCGATCCGGGATCACGAACCGGCGCGCGGGGAGGGCGGCGATCTGCGCGTCGAACGGATAGAAGCCGTAGCCCCAGCCGCCGTGCAGGATCAGCAGCGGTGATCCCGCGATGGTGTCGCGAACATGGATCGCGAGCGACGTGATGCCGGGCGCCAGCGGCGAGGCGGGGATCACGACGGTCGGCATCACGGCAGCGTACCGCTCTCACGATGAACTGACCGAGAGGTCATGCATAGGAGGCGCTACGGGTCGTCGGAATTCAGTAACGTGGTCCTTGTCGTGGGTGGACACGACGAATCCTGGGGAGGATTTTTCATGCGCGTAGCAGCTCGCCTGTCTTCGGTGGTGTTTGTCTCGTTGCTTCTGTCATCGCAGGTCGCCCTCGCCGAGGACGACTGCAAGTGTCTTGCGATCGCCGGTGACGTCACCGGTGCGATCCAGGTGCAGGTCGCGAAGGCCGATAGCCTGTATGTGCGCGGCGACTTGGATGCCGCTCTCGGCCTCTACGCCAGCGCGTACGAGAAGTCGAAGGTCTCTGTGCTCCTCTATGCCCAGGCGATGACCAAATGGCGGCTCGGTGCGACGGACGATGCGCGCGCGCTGTTCGATGCCTATATCAAGGCGGGCGGTAACCTCGCGTACCGCGCGCAGGCCGAGGTGAGCTTGAAGGGCCTCGGCGGCAAGGTCGGCGGTGTGGTCGATGGTGGGCTCGGGCTCACCGACCGGGTGACCGGAGAAGTTGGCGTCGACGGCGTCACGCGCCCCGTGACCGGGACCGTCGGTGGTGTGTCGGCGGAGGTCACCGGCCGGCTCGACGGCAACGTCAAGCCGCCCAAGGTCGCCAAGGGCGCCGCGATCGTGCTCGGTGTCGTGGCATTTGCAGCGGTCGGTGCGGTCGGCATCCACTCGATCGCCGCTGGCCTCAAGGACGACATCGAGCTCGATGCGAAGTTCGATCTCGGTCTCGGCCTGACGGGCCTGACCGTCGGCATCACCGCGATCTATCTCTATGGCCTCACCGCTGCGGCAGGCACGGCTGGCAGCCTCAAGTGCGAGACGCGGCCGCGCTATAAACCGCTGGTCGCGCCGATCGCGCTGCCGGGTGGCGGCGGCCTCGCGACCGCGATGACGTTCTAGATCACCACGCCGTCGTCGGGCAGGCGCGCGGACCGCCGGTGCACGTCTCCATGCCCGACAGATCGTTGCAGTACTGGAAGCAGCCGAGGCGGCGATAGTCGCCGTTGCCGTTGAACGTTCCGACGGACATCAGCTCGCCGTTGTGCGGCAGGTTGGGGTTGAGCGTGCCGTTGATCTCGAGCTCCGGTGCGAACGCCGCGTCGAAGGCATTGAAGCCGTTGCCGACGTGACCGGGCATGCTCATCTCGATCTCGTCGCTGGCGATCTCGACATGGCGCGTCTCCGAGCGGAGCGCGATCGTCGCGTGGCCTTCGAAGAACCCCGCGATGCCCGCGACCTGGAGGCTCGCGATGTCGCCGTAGAGGATCGCGTCGGTGCGCACCAGTGACGTGGCCTGCGGCGCGTAGCGGGTCGGCACGCCGGCATCGAGGATGCGGCCGCCGGCCTTGCGGATGACGAGCCGAACATCGTCGCCAGCGCGGACCGAGGACGGAATGATCACGTTCGCCTGCGTGCCAGACGCGACGCTGGTCGCGACCTTGTGCGCGTTCCACTGCTGCATCGGGGGCGACACCCACAGCTCGAGCTCGACGTCGAACGTGCGGTTCGCGAGCACCTCGCCGAGCCGGGTCTGGACCATGTTCGTGCCGACGCCGACGAGGGCGCCCGCCTTCGGTGACGCGAGGATGTCCGTCGCGCCCGGATCGCAGTCGTCACAGTGGGTCTGGACGTGGAACCAGGTCTCGGAGGAGAGGTTGTGTGATCCCACGACGATCAGGTGCTCGCCCGACGAGACGACGGACAGCCCGATCTCGACGTTGCCCTTTGGGGTGGCGTAGCCGCCGGCGCCGAGCACCGCGCGCGTGCCGTTCCGCAGCGGACCCAGGACCGCGACGCGAACGTTGTAGTCACCCTCGGCAGCAGTCGCGGTCACGTCGAGCGTGACCGGGGCCCCGGGGCGGCCTGCGATCCACACCGGGTAGACGCGCCTGCCATTGACGGCGGCGCTGTCGAACACGCGCTCGCCGACGTGCAGGGTGGGCGCGGTGTCCCAGGCAGCATCCTGCTTTCCGCTGGTCGAGACGGAGGCGTCCTCGCCTGCGAGGTGCACGTCATCGGGCGAGGAGGGGTCGGTGGCGCAGGCGATCGCGAAGGGGAGGATGAGGTATGTGAGGCGAGACATTGAATCGGCTCCAGGGCGGCAAGCTAGGTCGATAAATGTGCGGAGGCCGCACACGTCGACCCACAATGCACGAGCGATACCGTCGAGCGATCGCAGGTAACCCGCGGCAGCTCCACGCCGAGTGCCGGGGCGGCCGTGCGACGTTGGCGCGGCGCGCGATCGAGCCGTGTTCAACGGCAACCGGGGTGGCCGCAAACGGTTGTGTGCATTGCGCGCCGTCGCAACGGCGAGCGGAACCGAGCGTGTTCCCGCCGCGCGGTCGAGCCGTCGTCGTGCGGCGCTGCTAACGTCGGGATGGCGAATGACGGACCAGCCTCCTGTGGTGAACACGCGACCGACCGCTTCCCGGAAGGGCCGTGCGATCCGTCGCTTTCGCGTCAGTGTCGTCGGCGGCGAGACCTGGGCCCAGCCTGCCGAGCGCTGCGCGATCGGATCGCACCCTTCCAATGATCTCGTCATCAATGACGGCACCGTGTCGCGGTTTCATTGCGAGCTCGTGATCGCGGGCAGCGCGGTCCGCGTGCGCGACCTCGGAAGTCGTAACGGAACGTTCGCAGATCAGATCCAGCTGACCGACGCGATGATCCCGGGTGGCACCGTGCTTCGCCTCGGTAACTCGGAGGCGCGGATCGATGTCGATGCCGGTCACGCCGAGCTTGCCTCCTCGGATCGCTCGGCGTTCGGGTCGATGATCGGCGAGAGCGCGGTGATGCGCGAGGTGTTCTCCCAGCTCGAGCGCGTCGCGGCGAGCGATGCCACGGTGCTTACCGAGGGCGAGACCGGGACGGGCAAAGAAGGTGTCGCCGAGGCGATCCACGAGGCGAGCCAGCGCGCACGTGGCCCGTTCGTCGTGATCGACTGCAGCGCGATCCCGGCGAACCTGCTCGAGTCGGAGCTGTTCGGTCACGAAGCCGGTGCGTTCACCGGCGCAACCGACCGCCGCATCGGTGCCTTCGAGCAGGCCTCTGGCGGCACGCTGTTCCTCGACGAGATCGGCGAGCTACCGATGGAGCTGCAGCCGAAGCTCCTGCGCGCGCTCGAGTCGCGCGAGATCCGGCGCGTCGGCGGCCGCAACACCGTGCACTGCGATCTGCGGATCATCTCGGCGACCAACCGGGACCTGCGCGCCGAGGTCAATCGCGGAACCTTCCGCGCCGACCTCTACTTCCGGCTCGCCGTCGTCAAGATCGTGCTGCCGCCGCTACGTGAGCGGTCCGGTGATATCCCGCTGCTCGTGCGGCACCTGCTGCACAAGATCAAGGCGGCGCCCCACGTGATCTCGGATCTGACGAGCCCGGAATTTCTCGCAGCGCTGTCTGCGGCGAAGTGGCCGGGCAATGTCCGCGAGCTGCGCAACCATCTCGAGCAGTGCGTGGTGTTCGGCGAACGAAGGCTCCCGAATACGCCCGCGATCCCGCACCCGGCGACCACCGTCGATCCCTCGCTGCCGTACGAGGTCGCGCGCCGGCAGGCGATCGACGCCTTCGAGCGCGACTACGTGGTCACGCTGCTGGCCCGTACCGAGGGCAACGTCTCGGTCGCAGCGCGCGATGCAGGGCTCAACCGGGCGTACCTCCACCGTCTGCTGCGTCGCCACGGCGTGCGCTGAGGCTGCTCGCCGGGCGCAACTTGAGGTACGGGCGGGCTAGCGCTACGCTTGCCGTGGATGGGAAGTCTCGCGATTGCACCCGGCTCGATCTTGCTCGGCAAGTACCGCGTCGAGAGTGTCCTCGGCGAGGGCGGCATGGGGGTCGTGTTCCGCGCGCGGCACATCGAGCTCGACGAGATCGTCGCGATCAAGGTGCTCTCGCAGGAGATGGCGATCAGTGCCGAGACGTTCGCGCGCTTCGCACGTGAGGCGAAGGCTGCTGCGCGGCTCAAGAGTCCGCACGTCGTTCGCGTCACCGATGTCGGCAAGCTCCCCGATGGCCTGCCGTACATGGTGATGGAGCTGCTCGACGGCTACGACCTTTCCCATGCGGTGCGCCGCAACGGGCCGCTGCCTCCGCCCACGGCCGCGGACTACATGATCCAGGTGTGCGAGGCGCTGACCGAGGCACACGAGCTCGGCATCATCCATCGCGATCTGAAGCCGTCGAATCTGTTTGTCACGCTTCGTGAGGACGGAACGCAGAGCATCAAGGTGCTCGACTTCGGTATCGCGAAGGTCGATTCGGCGATCGACTTCTCGCTCACGCGTACGAGCTCGGTGCTCGGCACTCCGGGCTACATGTCACCCGAGCAGCTCCGGTCGTCACGCACCGTCGACCATCGCACGGACATCTGGGCGCTCGGCATCGTGCTCTATCAGCTGCTCGAGGGCCGGCGGCCGTTCGACGCCGAGCAGTTCTCCGAGCTGTGCCTGAAGATCGGTGTCGATGCACCTCCGCCGCTCGAGCGTGCGCCGCCTGCACTGGCGGCGATCGTGCTGCGCTGCCTCGCGAAGCGCCCCGAAGATCGGTTCCAGTCCGTCGCGGAGCTCGCGGTCGCGCTGCGTCCGTTCGCTGGCGATCCCGTGGCCGCCGCGCATGAGATCGATCGCATGGATCGGATGATGCGGAGCAGCGCTCGCAGGCTGTCGAGCCCGTCAACGCCGACTCCGAGCACTCCGCACGGACGCCTGGACGCGGCAACGGCCGGCGCCAATGGCGCACCCTTCGATCCCGATGACATCGGCGATGCGGTGACGACCCCGGCCAACCAGCGCAGCTCGCCGATCGCGGCAACCTCGACCGGGGCACCGGCCGACCGAGCGATGGCGTTCGAGGCCGCGACCCGCAACGCGCCACCGAGGGCTCCCGACGGCCTCAGCGTTGGCGCGCCGAGCAAGGCACGCGCGTTTCCTGCCTACGCGACCGCGGACCACGCCGGCGCTTCGATGGCGCCGTCTGCCACGCCCGCTCCGCGCCGCTGGCGTTTTCTGATCCCCGCGATCAGCGTGTTTGCGCTGTCGCTGGGTGCGGCCGCGGCGGTGTTCTCGCAGCGCGCCAGCTCCTCGGATGTTGGCGGTCCGGCCGAGAGGCCCGTCCCACCGATCGTGCTGCCGCCGATCGTGGAGGCGCAGCCTCCCGTCGTCACAACTCCGCCTCCGGTGGATGCGGCGATTGAAACCGCGAGCGAGCAGCCGATCAACGAGCCGCTTCACGGTGCGGGGAGCGCGTCGGTCGACGTCGTTGGGCGGAAGCCAACCAGGCGGCCGGCCGAGAAGCGCACACCGAAGCCGCCAAGCAGGACCGGATCCGGCGCTGGAACCAGCTCCGGCACGGGGGCCGACAGCAGCGTGAAGTGCGACCCGTTCGTCAGCCGGCACGGCTGCTGACCGACACGTGTCGCCGGCCAGGCGACAAGTGTTCACCTGGCAGTTCTCGTCGCACCCGGGAGTCGCGACGAATCAAGGGGTTAGCGGTGGCGCGGCGCGTGCTCAATCCCTCTCCGTGGCAACCACGGCAACGCTCAGTCGTCTAGGCAAGTACGAGCTCGTCCGCCCCCTCGGCAAGGGGGGCATGGCGGCCGTCTACCTCGCTCGTACCGGTCACGGCCGGTTCACGCGGGAGGTCGCGCTCAAGGTCCTCGAGCACGACGCCTCCCACGAGAACACCGAGATGTTTCTCACCGAAGCACGCGTGCTCGGCATGCTCCAGCACCCGAACATCGCGTCCGTGATCGATGTCGATATTGACGACGGCACGCTCTACCTCGCGATGGAACACGTCGACGGCGTCGACCTGCGCGAGCTGCTGGTCGCTTGCTTCGAGCGCAAGGAGTTGCCGTCGTACGAGGTCGCGCTCGCGATCATCGCGCAGGCCGCAGCGGGCCTCGATCACGCGCATCGCCGCTGCGACACCAAGGGGCGTCCGCTACGGATCGTCCATCGCGACGTCTCGCTGACGAACATCATGGTCACCCACGACGGTGGCGTGAAGGTCGTCGACTTCGGGATTGCACGGTCGACGCTCTCGACGGCGCACACGATGCCGGGCACGGTCCGTGGCAAGCCGAGCTACATGGCTCCCGAACAGTGCACGGGAGATCCCGTCGATCACCGCACGGATGTCTTCGCGCTGGGCATCGTCCTCTACGAGCTGACCACCGGCATGCGCTGTTTCGAGGGCGAGAGCGACTTCGATCGCATGCTCGCGGTCGTGCGCGGCACGTTCCAGCGGCCGTCGGCGGTGCAGCATGATTTTCCGGATGACCTCGAGCAGGTGATCATGAAAGCACTCGCCCGCGATCCGGCCGATCGCTATGCGTCGTGTGCCGCGATGGTCGCAGCGCTCGAGCAGATCCTTCGCGAACGCGGCTGGGCGGGTGGGTCGAGTGCGATCCGTCGCGCGATGCAGGTCGTGTTCGGCGGCGCGCGCGACGCAGCGATCAAAGCGACCATCGAGATGCCGATCGCCGTCACCGCACCCACCGAGTGTGTGCAGCTGAGTGAGCCGATCCCCCACCGCCGGTTCGCGCGCGGTTCGCGCGTCGAGCTCTCGCTGGACGACGACATCACCGCAGGGCGGCGCTCGATCAAGCGAATCGCGAACGTGCTTTCCGATGATCGGACATTTCAGGGTTCCAACAGCTAGGCCCGCCTCGCGATTATCGTCGAGGTCAGGCGCATGCTACCAATGACGGTCTCGCATGCGTCTCGCCCATTGCTCCGACTTGCACCTGCTCTCGCACGATGGCGGGCGCTGGCTCGACCTCGCGAACAAGCGGTGGATCGGCGCGATGAATCTGCTCTCGAGTCGCAGCCGCCACTATCACGTGGCCGCGTTCGAGACGATGGTCGAAGATCTCAACACGCTCGGCGTCGACCATGTGCTGTGCACCGGCGATGTCACGAACCTCGCCTTGCGCCGCGAGTTCGAGTTCGCGCGCGGCAAGTTCGACAAGCTCAAGCTCGGCACCCTGGGAGTCACCGTGATTCCCGGCAATCACGACGCCTACGTCGCCGAGGGTGTGCCGCTGTTCTCGGAGCTGTTTGGCGACTACGCCACCACTGACCCCGGCTGGGAGTGGGTCGAGGATCACCGCCACTCGGCCGACGACATCCTGCACTGGCCGATCGTGCGGATCCGCGGCGACGTCGCCCTGATCGGCGTGTCCACGAGCCGATCGACCCCGTGGTTCACCGCGTACGGCAAGGTCGGGCCCGGTCAGCTCTCGCGCCTTGGCCAGGTGCTCTCGGATCCGCGGCTCGCGGGCAAGACGCGCGTGGTCGCGATCCATCATCCTCCCGCCGGCACGCGGGCGGCGAGCCGGATCCGGGGGCTGCGCGACTACAAGGCGTTCGCGCACGTGATCGCGCAACACGGCGCCGATCTGATCGTCCATGGCCACGAGCACGTCGATCTCGTGGAAACTCTGGCCGGTCCGGATGGTGCGCACGTGCCCGTCCGCGGCATCGCATCCGGCACCTATCACCACAACAAGCCAGACCGCACCGCTCGTTACCGCATCTTCGACATCGACGCGTCGGGCATCCGTGGCGACCATGTGCGGGTGTGGGATCGCGAGCAGGGCATCTTCAGCGGCGATCCTAACCACGTAACTTGACTTGGCTTTGTGGCGCGAGATACCCCGACCAACACTCCAAGGGAGAGCCGATGGGTGACAAGACCGCGGACGCCGAAGCGATCGAAGCTGCCGACAAGAAGTACGTGATGCGGCCATGGCCGCACCCGGCGGGTGAGCCCGTGATCGTCGCGCGCGCCAAGGGCTGCGTGGTCACCGATGTTCACGGCAAGGACTACCTCGACTTCACGGCCGGGTACTTCGTCAACAATGCCGGGCACTGCCACCCGCGGATTGCCGAGGCTGCCAGCAAGCAGGTGACGGAGGTCCTCCAGGTCTCGGGCAAGCACGGCACGATCCCGATGGTTCGGCTCGCCGAGCGGCTGATGAAGCTCGCGCCGAAGCCGATCTCGAAGGCGTTCTTCTCGACGGGCGGCTCGGAGGCGAACGAGATCGCGCTCAAGCTCGCCCGGCAGTACACGAAGAAGCCAGACATCGCGTATCTCGAGAACGGCTATCACGGTCTGACGCTCGGGGCGCTCGAGGTCACAGCGAGCGAGAAGTATCGCGAGTCCGCGGGCAAGCCGATGGGAACCGAGAACTTCGCGATCCCGACGGCGTACTGCTATCGCTGCAAGTTCGGACCGCACGCGGAGTGCAACGTCCAGTGCCTCGACGGCGTCGAGGAGAAGCTCGCGTCAAGGCAGACCGCCGCGATCATCGCCGAGCCGATCCAGGCCGTCGGTGGGCTCGCACCACCGCAGAAGTGGTGGGACCGCCTCGATCAGATGCGACGGAAGCTCGGCATCCTCCTCATCGCCGATGAGATCCAGACCGGCCTCGGCCGCACCGGCAAGATGTTCGCGGTCGAGCACTACGGGCTCGCACCCGACATCATGACCGGCGGCAAGGGGCTATGCGGCGGCGTGGGATCGCTCGGCTTGACATCGGCCTCCGACGAGGTCTGTCGCGGGTTCTTCGGCGGCACCACGCCGACCAACGGTGGTAACGCGGTGTCGTCCGCTGCCGGGCTCGCGCTGATCGATATCCTGTACGACGAGGGGTTGATCGAGAACTCCGCCAAGATGGGTCGGTACTTCACCGAGGCCGCGTGGGCCATGAAGGATCCGTGGATCGGCGACGTCCGGTTCACCGGTCTCCTCGGCGGCATCGAACTCGTGAAGAACCGCGACACCAAGGAGGTCCTCGGCAAGGCCGAGATCGCCAGGGTCAAGGACCTCCTCCACGAGGCAGGGATGCTGATCACCGTCTCGGGCTGGCATGGCAATGTGTTGCGTCTGCAGCCGCCGCTGTCGGTGACGAGCGCCCAGCTCGATCAGTTCATCGCCGCGCTGCGCAAGACGCTCACGACGGTCCGCGGCGGTTGAATCGAGAAAGTTCCCGACCGCTGGCCAGGAGCGCTCGTACCCACGTTGGGACCGACAAGGCCCAACATCAGATAGTATGTCCGCCGCATGAACCTGTTCGCCTTCCGCAAGCACGCCGATCGGGTCCTCCACCCGATCGTGTCGACGCTGGCGAAGCTCCCGCTGCACGCGAACGCGTGGACGATGCTCGGCGCCGTGATCGGGCTCGTCGGCGGCGTCGTGTTCTTCTATGGCCTGTGGTGGGAAGGCTTCGGCCTCCTGCTCGGACGCGGCCTGATCGACCACATCGACGGCTACAAGGCACGGACCCACAACCAGCGCACGACGTTCGGTGCGGTCATGGACGATACCGCCGATCGCTGGGTGCTCGGGATCATGTACGCCGGCGGCTGCCTGAACCTCAGCTACGACTATCCGCACATCCTGATCGTGCTCGGGTTCGGGATCACGGGTGCGCTGACCAACGTGATCATCAAGCTGTCGATCTACGCCGAGAGCCAGCAGGACATCTGGCGCAAGCAGGGAAAGATCGGCCACCCGGTCGACGTCGTCGGTCTGTTCGGCTCGGCGGAGTTCATCATCTATTACGGCACGGGCGTGTTCTTCACCGCACTGCTCGATGACCCACGCCCGATGCTCGCGGGCTGCTGGGCCGTCGCGATCATGAGCCACGTGTCGCTCCTCCAGCGCGTGCGGTTCGCCTGGAAGCGATACCGGTTCGTCGATCCCGGTCTCGCACCAGGCGAGACACCCGACGTCGAGGCGAGCTAGTCGTGGAGGCGCGGATCGTCTCGAAGATCAACCCGGCAAATGCCGTCACGGCGTCGCGGTTCTTCTGCCTGCCGGGAATCGTCTGGGCGGTCGACAACGGCTATCACCAGTGGGCGACGCTGTTCGTCCTGATCTGCGGACTCCTCGACAAGGTCGATGGTCTGGTCGCGAAGATCTTCAACTGCCGATCCGTGTTCGGCGAGCTGTTCGACGCGATCACGGACGGCATCTGCTACGGGTTCTGTCTGATCCTGCTCGCCTGGTACGGCTGGGTGCCGGTGATCCCGGTCGTCGCGATGATCGTGCTCGGCCTCGCGAACAGCGGCATGCGGATCATCTACGGCAAGCGGGCAGGCCGCGCGACCAACTACAAGTCGTACGCGATGGAGCGGCTCGTCGCGTACACCGCGTACCTGATCGGGTTCGGCACGGCGCAGTTCGAGGTCGACTTCTACTTCTGGCTCTACCCGCCGCTGATGATCGTCGTCGTGTTGCATGACGCCAAGCGGATGCTCGTCGATGCCGTTCCCGGAGCGAACGCATGAGTGATCCGCACCTCGTCTCGCACACGGTGTTCGTGTGGTTCATCAGCCTGATGACGGGCCTCGTCGCGGGGACCTGGTTCGTCTACGACGCGCTCAAGCTGTGGTGGCTGCGCAAGGAAGACGGGCGCGTCCCGATGATCCACGACAAGCGGTTCGGCTACTCGATCGGGATCTTCGTCGGGGCGATCGGGGTCCTCGGTGTCTTGAAGTACCACCTGTGACCCGGCTGGCGGGCGAGCCTTTAGCGTTTGGCGAGCTCGAGCTGCTGACCATGCTGCAGTACCTCTACTCCACCGACGCCACGCACCGAGGCAACCTGCGCGAGCCGCTTGCTCGGCATGCTTGGCAGCCCGAGCCGCAGATTCACGGTGCCCCAGTGCACGGGCACGAGGGCCTTTGCGCCGAGCCGCTCGTAGATGTCGAGCGCACAGTCGGGATCGATGTGGACGCCGCGATCGAGGGCGGTGCGCCGCCAGCGGTAGTACCAGACCGGAAGCATGCCGCCGATCGGCAAGAGCGACGCGTCGATGTCGAACCGCTTGCCGATGTCGTCGAACACCGCGTGATCGGAGAAGTCGACGTCGCCAGCGTGGTGGACGCTCGCACCATCGCCGCGCACGACATAGCCGAGCGCATCGATCGACGTGCTCTTGTTCCAGCGTCCCTGATCGTGGCGGGTCTCGACCGCGTGGACCTCGAGGCCCGCGATCTCGAGCGAGTCGCCGGGCGCGACCTCGGAGACCTGCGCGAACCCGAGATCGGCCACGATGTGCTTGGCCCCCCGGGGAACGACCAGGTGGGTATCGCGATCGATCGCCTTGAGCGTCCACCGGTTGAGGTGGTCGACGTGGGAGTGGGTGATCAGCACCGCGCTGACCTTGCCGGCCGCCCGGGCACGGGACCGGAGCAGCGGATCGAACACCACCCGGGCTGCCCCGAGCTGGGCCACGGCTGTGGCATGGCCCAGCCAGGTCACCGACGGGCCCTCAGGCGGCAGGGCGGCTGGTTCCCTAGCAGCGGGACTCACGGTCCTGCTATAGCACGGGACATTCCGTGCTGATGTTCCTGCTGATCGGCCTGGTGGCAGGCGCCGCCACGGGCATACCGATCGGGCCCGCGAACGTCGCGGTCATCGATGCCGCGTATCGCTTCACGCTGCGCCGGGCGATCGCGGTCGCGCTTGGTGCATCGATCGCGGACGGCCTGTACGCGGCGGCCGGCATGCTCGGCGTCACCCCGCTGCTCCGCGCATATCCAACCATCCCGCCGATCCTCAACACGATCAGCGGAATCATCCTGCTCGCGTACGGCTTCCTGACCGCGCGCAGCCAGCCCGTCCAGCCGGCGACCCCTGCTTCCGATCCCCTCGCGTCGGACTCGGTCGTCATGCGCAAGCAGATGTGGTCGGGCTTCTCGCTGGGCCTCGCCCTGATCCTCCTCAACCCCGCCGCGATTGTCACATGGGTCGTGGTGATCGGGCCGATGATTCCCGATGGCGACAACTACGATGGCACCGCGTTCTCGCTCGGCGTCGTGCTCGGCAGCTTTTGCTGGTTCGCGCTCGTTGCGTACCTGACCCAGAAGGGCAAGAACGTCCTCGGTGACAAGGCCGCATGGATCCCGCGTGTCGTCGGGATGCTGCTGATGGGGTACGCCGTGTACCTGCTCGTGAAGGCCGTGAAGTACGTCGTGACGTGATCAGTTACGGCCCTAGTTCCAATGCCAGTCAGCCGGATGGGTCCGGTGATCGTGGACGTGGACGTGCACGTGGCACGTGCACGTGAGATCGGCTAGTTCTCGATCTTCTCGAGCAGCTCGCCGACGACCTCTTCCACCTTGATCGCGAGCGCCTTCGGCACGGGCGCCCCGTCCTCCGCGATGAGCGACGACAGTCGCCGAGCAGCAGCCGCGATCTGCGCGCGCTGCTTCTCCTTGCGGTCGCTGGGGCTCACGGGGAACACGAGCTCTCCGAACTTCTTCGCCAGCACCCCCTTCTCGAGGCCCTCTTCGAACGCTCCGCGATGGATCGTCGCGAGCGTCTCTTCGTCGGCATGACCTTCGCGCGTCGCCTTCTCGACGAACTCGACGGTCTGCATGCTCGGGATCGGCGCCTCGTAGTGATCGTTGCGGGCCCGCTCGATCACCCGCGGAGCGCTGGTCTCGAGGAAGCGGTAGCTCCCGAGCAGCTTCTGCACGGTCGAGCCGCGCAGGTGGAGCTCCTTGCGGCAGTACGCGTCGAAGTCCGAGAAGCCCCACTGCTCCCACAGCTTCTTGTCGTTCGCGCGATTGAGCGCTTCCGCGAGCTCGAGCCACGTCCGCTTGAACGCACGGGCCTTCTGCAGCGTGTCCGCCCGGACCGGGTCCGAGGACACGGCGAGGATCTGGTCTTCCATCTGGCGGTCGGTCTTGGTGAGAATCTTTGAAGTGCCCATCGCGACGGGGACGCTACGCGGAGGGTCTGATCCTCCTCGCTGCAGGCATGAAAAACTGAGGTTCCACCACCGGATCTCGAAGAGTTACACTCCGGCACGAGTCGTGCTCTCCTCCGTGAGTCCCGTGCGCCACGCCATTGTTCTCCTCCTGGTCTGCCTCGTCGCGGCGTGCCCGTCGCGCGACGCGCGGACGGCGGGTGCGAACGCACAAGAGGACGGGGACGGGGCCGCTACCCCGCCGCAGCGCTGCGTGCGCGACGCCGATTGCGCTACCGCCGCGGCGACGTGCTGCGAGTGCGCTGCGTTCGCAGTCTCCGTCAGCGATCCCGCTCATCGCGCCTGCACGGGCGTGACCTGCCCACCCCGCGACACGTGCCCCGACAACGTCCGCGCCGCGTGTGATCTCGGCGAGTGCGTCCTCGCGTGCGTCGAGCTGGAGTGCTCGGAGAGCTGCGCTGCCGGCTACGCGATCGATCCGACCGGCTGTCTGTCGTGTGCGTGCGCGATGCCCGAGCCAGGCGGCTGCACGGTCGACAGCGACTGCGTGCAGACCCGCGCCGACTGCTGCGGCTGCACTCAGGGCGGCGCGGACACGGCGGTCGTCGCTGCGACCCAGACCGGCTTCGACGACGGCCTGGGCTGCTCGTCCTCGCCGGCATGCCCCAGCGTCGACGTCTGTGAGCCCGGGCGACCCCGCAGTGCGT
>JACCQV010000656.1 GCA_013813945.1 Deltaproteobacteria bacterium
ACCACACCCACGATGCGGTCGAGGTGGCGGTCGTCGGCCTGGACACCGGCCGGCAGGGCTCGGGAGCCCGGCGCCGCCAGCGTGATGCCGGCAGCGACGACGGCCGCGACCACGAACCCGCGATGCCAGCGGGCGGCGAGGGCGAGCGCGCCCGCGACGAGCCACCCCGCCCAGCCCGGGACATGGGGCGCCATGGGAGCGAGCGCGATCCCGATCGCGAACGCGGCCGCCAACAGAAGAGGACCAACACGGACGCCTGACATGTGGGCACCTATCGATCGCGGTCTGCGCCGGTTGCGGCCGGGAGCTTCGGGGCACTACGATTTGCCGGCGCATGTCACTGCCGCTTCGCGTGTGTGTCGTGGTGTTTGGGTCGCTCGTCGCCGTCGGGCCGGTCGACGCGGGCCCCGTTATTGGCAAGCTCGACCTTCCCAAGGAGGTTCCGATGCGCGAAGCCTCCGCGACGAAGGGGTTCCTCGATCGAGTCGAGAACCCGCTCGCGCCGCCTCGCCCCGTGGCCGTCACGCCCTACCTGGTCGTGGTCCTCGAGCAGGCCGAAGGTGCTCAGAAAGGCACCGCGCCGGGCCAGGTCGTGTGGGAGCTGGTCGGCGAGTCGTTTGCCCGCCCGGTCGTCATCGCGCCGATCGGTGCCGAGGTCTTGATCAAGAACGTGTCGAAGACGGCGCGTACGCTGGTCGCGCTCGAGGATGCGGGGCTCGTACCGAGCGGCCCGATCAACCCGACCGGTCCGAAGTCGTTCCGGATCGCCGAGGCCAAGGTCTACACGATCGCCGACAAGGATGCGGCGCACCTGCGCGGCACAATCGTCGGTGTGACGTCTCCGTACGTGGCCACCGTGGACGAGACCGGGAAGTTCGAGATCGCCGACGTCCCCGAGGGCAACTACAAGCTGCGAATCTTCTACAAGACCGACTGGCTCGAGGGCACGACCGACGTCGCCGTGTCCGGCAAGGGCAAGACCGAAGTGGCCCCCAAGGTCCCGGCGCTGAACGCGCCGAAGAAAAAGTAGGCTGCCGTGTTCTTCTCCAAGATCTGGTTCTTCTTGATCGCCCTCGCGGCGACTGTCGCGTTGACGATCGCCCTGGTGATGCCGCGGCCCGCGGAGCGCGCGCACGTCGAGAACGAGAAGCAGCGGCTCGTCGTCGCGTGCAGCGTGATCGACATTCTGCTCGGCGATGACGCGCGCAACCGCGTCGAGCTGGCGAGCGCGTTCGCCAGCAAGGTGGAGATCGTGTCCGCGCTCGAGGCCGCATCGGGCGTCGCCTCGATCGACGAGGCGCGGATGAAGTCGGTGCGCGCCGTCGGTGAATCGGTCATGGAGGAGATGAAGGGCAAGCGTAAGCCCGACTTCGCCGTGCTGATCGACAAGCGCGGCCGTGTCGTGGCGCGCGTCGCGCTTGACCAGAACGACTTCGGCGACGTGGCCGCGGGCCGCCCGCTCGTCGATGATGCGCTCGCCGGCTACCTGCGCGACGATCTGTGGTCACACAACGGGACGCTCTATCTCGTGACCGCAGCGCCGGTGGTCAAGCGCGAGACGGCCGCGTACGCCGGCGCGATCATCCTCGGCCATCAGGTCACGAACGCGCTCGCGCAACGCCTGGTCAAGTCGCTCGACGTCGACGTCGGGTTCTACCTTGGCAAGGACGAGGTTGCGGGCAGCAAGACGCTCGCGGTCGAGGCGAGCCCGCTCGTCGATGCGGTCAAGGGAATCGCCGGTGCTGACCTCAGCCAGGATTGCCTCGCGAACAAGCCGATCCCGATCACGGCCGGCAAGGACAGCTACACGGCGCTCGTCGCGCGGCTCCCGGGCGAGGTCTCCGCGCGCCAGGCCTACTACACGGTGTTCATCAAGCGGCCCGCGGCGCTCGGCTTCGCCGGCACGCTCAAGGTCGTCAATCAGAGCGATCTCGCCCCGGGTTCGTTCCCGTGGATCCTCGTCGGTGGTGCCTTCCTCGTGATGCTCGCCATCGGGATCGCGCTGATGATGATGGAGTCGGATCGTCCGCTGCGCCGCCTCACTGCCGAAGCCGTGCGACTCGCGAAGGGCGAGACCGAGCGGCTCAGCGAGGATGCGCATCCCGGCAAGTTCGGTTCGATCGCGCGCAGCGTGAACATCCATATCGACAAGCTCGGCCGCGAAGCGAAGTCTGCGAAGAAGGACATGGACCAGCTGCTCGGTCCGTCCCCGGAGGGCAGCCTCGGCACGATCGATCTGCTCGCCACGGCGCTGCCAGCCGTGCGTCCCGGCGGCTCCGGCCCCGTCAGCTCGCCCCCACCGTCGGAGTTCAAGTTCACGACCGCGGCGACGCAGCCCGGCGTGACGCCCGCCGCTCCTCCGGCACGCCCGACCGGGCGTCCGGGCACGCCGCCCCCGACGACGCCGGCCGCGCGAGCACCCACGCCCCCTCCGATCAGGGTTGGCACTCCAACGCCGCCCGCGATGCCCGTGACGCCGGCATATATTCCGGTCGCACCGTCGGGCCCGGTCACGGCGCCCGCTCCGATGCCGCCGCCGCCGGCGCTCAGCCTCGACGATGACATCCTCGGCGCGGCTCCAGAGGCCACCCCGGCGCCAGGAGAGCAGGGTGCAGGCACCGACTACTTCGAGCAGGTATTCGATCAGTTCGTGACGATGAAGAAGAGCTGCAACGAGCCGACGACCGGGCTGACGCTGGCGAAGTTCTCCGAGAAGCTCGTCAAGAACCGCGAGGACCTGATGTCGAAGACCGGCTGCAAGGACGTGAAGTTCACGGTCTACGTCAAGGACGGCAAGGCCGCGCTCAAGGCGACTCCGGTCAAAGAAGACTGAGCAGAGTCGAGAGCTACACCGCGCCGGCGGCGATGATCCGCTCGCGCAGCCGCTGTGATTCGATCAGGGCCTGCGTGGTCGTCGGGCGCTTCGCTGGATCCGGATCGCCGAGCCGCATCAGGTGGTGCTGAACATCATCGGCGAGCTCCTTGCCGATGCCCGCGAACACGGCCTCGGGGAGCCGGAAGTCCTCGGCGCTGCGGATCGCGGCGCTCAGCGCACGCTGCCACGGCGTGCGTGCGGTGACGTTCTCGAACAGCACGACCGCGCACGCGTAGATATCGGACGCCGGAGAGACCTCGCCGCGCCGCTGCTCGGGCGCCATGTACGCGAGCGTTCCGACGGCCTCCGCCTTCTTTGCGATCGCGCCGATCTGGCCACTCGCATCGGGGAGATGGGCGACGCCGAAGTCACCGAGCATGACCTCGGCACCCGGCAGATCGACGTCACGCCGGAACATCAGGTTCGCTGGCTTCAAGTCGCAGTGCACGATGCCGCGACGGTGCGCAGCGGCGAGCGCCGACAGGATCTGGCCGTGGCGCTCGATCGCGCGGCGCAAGGGGCGCGGTCCACGCTCGCGGAGAACATCTCGCAGCGTGCCGCCCGCAGCGAGCTCCATGACGATGCGGCGTGACGCCTCGTCCATGTCGAGCACTGCGACGACGTTGGGATGGCGCAACGAGGCCATCACGCGTGCTTCGTGGAAGAACCGCGCGAGGGCATCGGCGCGCTCGGTGCCGGCGAGATGCGGGTGGAGCAGCTTGACCGCGACATCGCGATCGAGCTCGGCATCGCGTGCGAGGTACACGACACCGGTCGCGCCGCGGCCGAGCTCGCGCACGAGGCGATAGCGAGCGCCGGCCTGCACGCCCGCCACGTCACCGGCGGCGATCGTCTCACCCGCGACTGGCGCCGAGCGGCCGGTCAGCTGGCGTAGCCGCTCGACCCGAACGCGCACGTTGGGATAATCGACATCGCGGCCGAGGACTGCCTCGTAGTGGCGAAGCGCGCGCTCGTGGTCGCCCTTCTTGCGAGCATGCTCGGCGAGCAGGTAGTGCGCCCGCAGCGCGTAGCTCTCCTCGCTGGTCAACCGCTCGAGGTGGTGCTGCGCGGTCTCGAGCTCGCCGCGCTGCTCGTAGCGCTCGACGAGAACCGCGCGGAGCGGCGCTGTCGAGGCAAGCGGAACCTCGGGGACGCTGAGCAGCTTCTCCATCCACTCGATGGCGAGGCGTTCGTGTCCGGAGGTCCACACGCCCTGGATCTTGTCGAGCACGTCCTTGCTCGCGATCTCGTCACGACGCTTGCCGTCGGCCAGATCGGCGACGAGCTGGGCGAGGAAGACTTCTTCCTCGCTGCCCAGGTGCTGGGGCTCGGGGGCCGGAGGCGCGGAGATCTCCGCCGGCGCCGCGTCCTTCTTGCCGAGCAAGCGTTTCCACCACGCCATGGTCAACCGATATCGATCTCGTCACCGTCGACGACCAGCCGGTCACCTCGGATCAGCTGCACGCGCACCTCGCCGAGCGGTTCGTCGTTGAACACGATCTGCTTCGCTGCGCCGCGGCCGAGCAGGGGGCGCCCGGACTTGAACACCACATCGACCGGCAGGCCGATCGGCGCGAGATCGAGGCGCTGACCGTCGTCGCCCGCGAGCAGGGCGACGCCACGATCGAGGCTCGATGCGCAGCGCAGGATCAGAGCGCCGTTCGCGAGCTCGAACTCGATCGAGCACTCGTCGCCGAGACCGAACTTGCCAGTACCGGCGAGCGGAACGCGCCCGGCGAGTGGCAGGCCGCTGACCGTCGTGCCGTTGCGCGAGTCGAGATCGCGCAAATGGAACGCATCGGCCGTGCGCTCGATCTCGGCGTGCTGGCGGGAAACGCCGCCGGCGCGCAGGGTCAGGTCGCACAGCGCATCGCGCCCGAGCACGAGCTTCGGTGCGGCGCAGACCACGATCAGCGGCTTGCCACGCCGCTTGAGCTCGACCTTGCCCGCGGTCAGCAGCGACGTGTCGAGCTGATCGAGCTTGCGGCGGTACTCGCCCGCGACCGACGCGGCACCGACGGCACGGACGAGCTCGGTTCGCGCTTCGTCGCGACGACCGACGCGCATCGCGGTCTCGTAGTTCGCGAAGGCATCTGCCTCGGAGCGAGCCCGATCGTTGGCTGCATCGTCCTTCGAGAGCGCCTGCTCCATCTTCTCGACCAGGCCGCCGGCGGAGTATGCGTTCGCCGCCGCGAGGTGATCGCCGATCGCCTCGAGTGCCTCGCCCGCCGCGTAGTGATCCTCGCCGACGACGAGCAGGTCCGCTGCCTCGCGAACCTTGGTGC
>JACCQV010000668.1 GCA_013813945.1 Deltaproteobacteria bacterium
CCCGTCGGGCTCCGGATCGAGCGACGCCACCACGGCGCCGATCAAGCCACCCAAGGTCAGCGCCCAGGAGCTGTTCAAGGTCGGCATGCAGGCGTTCGTGAAGGGAGACTCGCGGACTGCGGTGGTGTCATTCCGGCGCGCGGTCCAGGCACAGCCTGGCTACGCGACCGCATGGCGAGCGCTCGGCCTCGCTCATGAGAAGCTCGGTGAGTGGGGACAGGCAAAGACCGCGCTCCAGCGCTATCTCCAGCTGGCGCCCAACGCACCGGACGCAGCACAGATCCGCGAGAGACTTGGTGGCCTGTGAACAAGCTCCTGGCCGTTCTGATCCTGTTGAAGATCGCCGCCTCGGTGGCGAACGCCGCTCCGCGCCGCGTGCTGGTTCTTCCGCTCGATGGCAACGCCGAGCCGGCGCTTCGCGCCAAGCTGAACCTGGCGGTGCAGAAGCTCGCCCGTAGCGTGCAGGGGACCGTGTCCCTCGGTGACACCACGTTCTCCGAGACCGCAGCGGCGGTCGGCTGCGATCCTGCAGCGCCGGACTGCGCCGAGACGGTGCGTGCCACCCTGGGGGTCGACGAGCTCGTCTGGGGCACGACGACGTGGATCGACGGGCAGACCAAGCTCGTCGTGCATCGCACCGCGGCCAAGCAGCCGACGCGCAGCGCCTCCGTGATGATCGGACCGCAGGATACGCCGGAGAAGGCGGACACCACGCTGTCGCCGCTGTTCGGGCGTCACGCCACGCCGAAGGAACGGACCGGTCCGGTGACGACGGATCCCGTGACGACCGAGCCGGTCTCGGATCCCGTGACGACCGAGCCCGTGACGACCGAGCCCGCGCGCCCGGAGACACCGCCGTACGACAATCGCAAGCGGAACACCGGGATCATCGTGGCCTCCGGTGGTGGCGTGGTGTTGCTGATCGGCCTCGCCCTGTGGAGTAACAAGTCGAACGTGCAGCGTGACATCGACTCCGCGCCGACCGACACCCCCGCCGACTTCGCACGGCTGGAGGAGCTCGAGAGTCGTGCCTCCAAGTACGCGTGGACTGGCAACGTGATGGTGCTCGTGGGAGCCGGCGTGGCCGCGTACGGCGGCTGGATGATCTACCAGGACCGCAAGGAGCGCCGGATCGCGATCGCGCCGCAGGTCACAACCACGGCCGCGACGGTGAGCGTCGGAGGTACGTGGTGAGGACTCCGCTGATCGTCCTCAACGTCGGGATGTTCGCGCTGCTCGTGGGTGCGAGCTGCCTCGTCGACGACAGAGCCTCGGCATTCGAGTGCAGCCAGGATTCAGACTGCACCGGGTTCGACGAGCCGAGGAGCTGCGACCTCGCGATCGGCTACTGCGTGAAGCAGGAGTGCCCGAGCGAGTGCAACGGCGGCTGCGACACGGTCGCCAAGACGTGCACGGTCAACTGTCCGGGCTCGCAGTGCAACGGCGGCGTCGATTGCCCGACCGGGTACGCGTGCACCATCACCTGCAACAACGGCGGCGCGTGCTCCTCCATCGATTGCAGCCAGGCGAGCTCGTGCAAGATCACGTGCGGAGCGAACAACGCGTGCGGCAACATCACGTGCGGTACCGGCGACACGACCTGCAACGTCACGTGCTCCGGAACCAACGCTTGTGACGACGTCCGATGCGCCGGTGGAGCCTGCTCGGTGAGCTGCACCGGGACCAACGCGTGCGGGGCGGTCAATTGCGCGAATTCGTGCTCGTGCATGGCCACGTGCGCCAATGGCTCATGCGGCACGGTGAGCTGCCCCACGGGGTGTACGAGCGGTACTGGCTGCACGACCGCGGGCGTCTGTACGACCTGCACGTAGCCTTGCGAGGGGCGGGCCGAGAGAGTACGAATAGCCCGCGGCCATGAGCGAAAAGTTTCCGATGACCCCCTCGGGGTTCGCCAGCATGAAGGCGCACCTCAAGCGGCTGAAGGACGTCGAGCGTCCGCGAAACAGCCGCGCGATCGAGGTCGCCCGCGGTCACGGCGACCTCAAAGAGAACGCCGAATACCACGCCGCCAAAGAGGAACAGGGCCTGATCGAGGCCAAGGTTCGTGAGCTCGAAGCGAAATCGCTCATGGCGGAGGTTATTGATCCAACCAAGTTGTCGGGGTCGCGAGTCTCATTCGGGGCCACCGTGACCATCGAGGACAGCGAGAGCGGCGAGCAGCAGACCTACGTCATCGTGGGTGAGCACGAGGCCGAGATCCGCAAGGGTCGGCTCTCGATCGGCGCTCCGGTTGCGCGCTCTCTCATCGGCAAGGAAGTTGGCGACACCGCGACGCTGACCACCCCGAAGGGCAAGCGCGAGGTCGAGGTCGTCAAGGTGGAGTGGCTCGACGTACCCCCGCTCGAAGAAGCCTGATCATGACCACATCCCGTCTTCCCACTCGGCCGCAGCGGCACTGGCTCGCGCTCGGATTGCTCGCGATCATCACCACCGGCTGGGTGGTCAGTTGCGATCAGGAGGAGGGCCAGCGCTGCCAGCACAGGGACGACTGCGAGTCGCCGCTGACCTGCAATCTCGCCACGCTCACCTGCACCGGCAAGAACACGTCAGGGCAGATCGACGCCACGGTTCCTGATGGTCCGCCTCCCGATGCGGCCGTCGATGCGCTGCCCGATTCGTCGATCGATGGAGCGATCGACGCGATGATCGACGCGCCGTAGTCCGATCGTCCACGTGACGGCTCGGGGCTAGCGCATCGAGCGCGCGCAGCGGAACCCGACGTGGGAGAACCGCTGGCTCGCGTCGTAGTACGGATTGAACGGATCGCGCAGGTTCGACCGCGCCACGAACGTCGGCTGCCGCCACGACCCGCCACGGATCACGCGGGTCTGGGTCGTGCCGTCGCGCACGGGATTCACGGGCGACAGGTTGTCGTAGCCGCGGTTCCGATCGTCGTGAAAGTACGCGTCGGCGGTCCACTCCGCGACGTTGCCGGCCTGGTCCCGCGTACCGAACGGGCTCTCGCCCCACGGAAAGCTGCCTGGCGGGGCGATGAGCGCGAACCCATCGGTGTCGTCCGGATCGCCGAAGAACCGCAGCGGCACCGTGGAGATCTGGCGCTCGATCTCGCGCATCGCGACCGCGCGCGGCTGACCGTGATTGAAGTCCCGGGGCTGCTCGAGCTCGCCCCACGGCCACTCCGACTCGGAGCGATCGCCGCGGGCCGCCCTCTCCCACTGCGCCTCGGTGGGAAGCGCGCCGCCACGCCACCGGCAATACGATTGCGCCTCGTCCCACGTCGCATTGACCATCGGCCACTCGCCGCGGATGTAGCGTTCGTCGCCGGCGATCAGCGCGTCGAGCGTGCAGCCGCCAGCGGCGACGCACTGCCGATAGTCCCCGACGCTGACCTCATCGCGATCGATCGCATATGCGTCGAGGAACACCGCGCGCGCCTGCATGTGCGAGAGGTCCGTGAAGTACTCGCTGCAGAAGTCGACGAACATGCCGCCCTGCGTCTGCTGCCGCGGCGTCTGATTCGGCGGGAAGTACGCGAGCTGGCACTGCGTGAGTGCCGAGGCCGCGGACTCCTCCGTGACGCCCATCTGGAACGTGCCGGCAGGGATGAACACCTCGACCTGGCGTGGTTTCTCGACGCGGACCGCGCGGCCTCCCGCCCCCGCAATCCCGGCGGTCGCGGCGGTGCAAGCGACCAGGAGGGGAAACCAACGCATGCGTTGAGCTTGGACCACGACTAGCGCGCCAGCAAGAAGCCGAGGGCGATCCGGACGCGCTCGGCGCTCCCCGCGGGGGAGGCAGCGAGCCGGGTCAGGAGGGTCGTCGCGATCGCGGCACGGCCGCGAATGCTCGCAAGCTGGACCACCGCGGCGGTCGCCACCTCCGGGGAGTCATCGACGCCGAGCTTCTCGAGGAGCGTCTCTTCCGTCAGTGCGTTGATCGCGGCAAGCCGAACCTGTGGCGCGATGTCCACCGCGCCACGCATCACGAGGTCGGGTGCCCGATCACGGATGCTCGTCAGGGCGGCCGCACGGACCACGGGATCAGGATCGCTGGCCAGCGTGCGCAGCTCGGCGTCGGTGGCTGCGGTGACGGAAGCGGCACGCACCTCGGGCGCCGGATCAGTTGCGGCGCGTGACAGCCGCCGCGGTTCGATGATCGACAGCGCCGCGACGGCACGGGCGCGAACCACGCGATCGCGATCGCGGACCAGGTCACGCAACGCAGCCGGGACCGCTGCGCCGATCCGCTTGGCGGCGCCCGTCGTTGCGCCCGCGGTGCCGCGCGCCTGCCGGGTCACGGTATCGGCGCACGCGGCGCGAACGGTGGCGTCCGGATCGCGGAGACCACGCAAGACGACGACCTGTGGCCCCCAGTCCGCGGGCACGGCCGCGCAGACCGCGGCACGCGTGCGAGCATCGCCGCGCGAGAACCAGGTTGCGAGGCGCGGTGCGAGTGCAGGATCGGGGACGATCGCGTGCGCGTGCAGTGCGGCCACCGCCGCACCGGAGTCCAGCGCGCGAAGAACGATCGCCGCGGCCCGCTCTCGATGACCGAGCGTGACCAGCGCCGACGTTCCGGCGTTCGCGAGCCGTGGATAGTTCTGCAGATCGCCCGGCAGCATCCCTGCGATCACCGGGACCGCTGCTTGATCCGCGAGCTGCGCGGCGGCGTCGATCGCGGCGAGTCGGAGCTCCGTGTCGATGGTCGGCGAGATCAGCGCACGGACCCGAGCAGCCAGCGAGCGGACCTGCGCGCGCCCGATCGCCTCGACGGCCATCTGGCGCGCACCGGCGCCGATGGTGCCGAGCGCCTCGTCGAGCGTCACCGTCATCACGCGCTCTGCGGCAGCGACACGGTCTGGGTCCGACTGCGCGGAGCGCGCGACCCGGATCGCGGCACGGGCGACCTCGCGCTGCGCGAGGAGCCGCTCGGTGACGCCGATCAGCGGGAGCTGGACATCGAGGAGCTCCGCGGTCGCAGGGCCGGCCTGGCGCAGATCGCGCGCGAACATCCAGCGCACGTGCAGCCGATCATCGTCGGACCGAAGCTCGACCGGGGGCACATCGACGCGCGACGCATCGGCGAGCACGTCGCGGACCGCGAGGTCGAAGTCAGCGTTCCCGCTCGTCGCGATGTCGATGACGGTGACCTTGCCCGTCCGATCGATCGCGAGCTCGGCACGCGCCGACAGCGTCATGACGTTGAGCGCGTGCGTCGCTGGCAGTCGGACGCGACAGTCCTCGAGAAAGTGGGCCCAGTTCGGCTGGATACCGCGGGCGATCGCCGTCAGGTAGGTCGCGCCGCGCGCGTCGGGTGCGATCGCGCCGGGCACGCCGAGCGCGGGCGGCAGGTCCGGGCGGCGCACCGGTGCAACGGTCGGTGGACCGCTGCATGCCGCTGCTGCACATGCGGCGATCGGCACCAGCATCTGCGCTCGCACCCCGAGCACATGTCACGTCCCCGGCTGAACGTCGAACGACAGCGTCGGGTTGAACACACCAGCACCGATGAACGTGTCGAACTGCGTTCGGAACACGACGTTGTTCATCATGTCCTCACCGACGACGAGGAGCGTTGCGGGGCCGAACGGAAGCCCCATCACGCTCTGCGGGAACATTTCCGTCAGCGCCCAGCATGGATAGTCCATCGACCCGTCGAGCTTGTCGCCGCGGTCATTGCGGATCGTCACGACCTGTCCGCCCGCGGTCAGCGTCAGGTTCTGCCTGACGACCGGCGGCGTCGCTGTCGCACAGGAGACAGTCGGGCCACCCCACGACAGCCGGTACAAGAACTGCCCCGTGTACGGCTGCGTCCAGGCGGTGTGCGGAACGTTGACCGTGACCTCGGTGTTCGCGCCGGACGTCCCGGCGAGTACCTGGCCGGTCGCCGCGGTCGTGACCAGGACCGAGGCGTTGGCGTCGAGCGGCTGCACGCTGACGTTGTAGTTCCCGGGCGGCAGATCGATAAAGGTGGCCTGGCCTTCGCCGCACCCCTTGTCCGCGAAGTCGACGATCGTCGGATCCGCAGCATTGGTCATCTCGACGCGGACGTTGATCGCGCCGACGTCGGAGCACGCATCACTGTCGAACTTCCACTGCGGGTAGTTATTGAACTTCCACTTGACGACGGTGGAGCCCGGCAAGCTGCAGTCGCCCGTCGGGCACACCGGCGGAGCGTCATCAGCGCATGCACCCACAACCGAGCAGAGCGATGCGAACAGGACGAGGGTACGGAGCTTCATGACTACGCCTTCACTTCGCCACGGACGTGGAGACCGAGGTGGCGGCGCACCGTGAAGTACTGCTCGCTCACCGAGTATGCGAGCAGGTCGCGCAAGCGGTCCTTGACCGACATGCTCGACAGCGCAGAGCCCTCGGTCGCGATCGCCTTCGCCGCAGTCTCGAGATCGTTCGACACGATCAGGCCCACGCGGTTCGCCGTGAGGTCCGTCGCCGTCCGCCATCCCGAGATCAGCCCGTTGCCGACCCGCCCCGACAGCCGCGCCGACAGCTCGCCGACCTGCTCGAGGAGCGGACCGGGGACCTGCAGCTTGAGCGTGCCTGCGAGCGTCCGCGTCTCCTCGTTCGCGCCTTCACCGAACTGCGAGCCGTCATGCGAGCGCAACCGGGCGCCGCTCGCGAGCACCGAGCCCATGAATGCCGACTCGAGCTTGGGCAACGTGCCGAGCGCGAGCGTCACGAACCGCTCGGGGCGGAGATACGCCATCCGCTTGCCGACCTCGAACGCGAGCTCGCGCTCGTCGCTCTTGGCGATCTGCTGCGCACCGACGAGCAACGTCGGGACGAGCCGCTGGCGCTCTGCGCCGAGACCGACCGTGTTGGCCACACGTAGACCGTCGCCGGTCTCCTGGAGCCAGACCATCGGGGCCGGGTCGATCGCGAGTACGCCGGAGACGTACTTGACGATCCGGCTCACCGCGCGCGGATCCTTGTCGAGATCCGTGCGGCTCTCCGGGGTCAACCCGAACGAGGTGATCGGTTGCGCCGTGCCCGCTGCGAGTGCGGCGAGCGTCGACGAGAAGATCGCGCCGACGTGGCGGTCCTCCTTGGGATGGATGATGGACTTCTGCCAGAGCTCCTCGGTCAGCCGCCGTGGAGCCGGGGTGAACTGCGTCGGCCGCAGGCGCTCGTACAGAAGCTTCTCTTCGTTGGAAGCGGCCCCGAGGAACACCAGCGCCTGCGCGACGCAGAACGCCTTGTCGAGCTCGTGGTCTGCGCGATACAGACTCGCGAGAGCCTTGTAGAGCTCGACCCGGTCCGGCGCGTGACCGAGCAAGAACTGCAGCTCGGTGATCGCTTCTTCTCGACGCGCTTCGCCGGCCTCCAGATAGAGGTCAGCGAGCTGCTCGTGGCGCGCGACGTCGTCGGGCGCGAGCTCGCATGCGACCTGATACGCCTCGGTCGCCGCCTCGGTATCACCGAGGTGATCGAGGCAGATGTCGCCGAGCCGGGTCCACAGCTCGAGCATCTTCTCGGGTGCTGCGTCCTCGCCCATCCGCTTGAGCTGACGGCGATACGCGCGCGCCAGGTTCTTCCAGTCCTTCTTCTCGGTCAGCAGGGCATCGATCCCGTCGAACGCCTTCGGCGTGAACGGCGCATCGTCGAGCGCTGCATTGAAGCGATCGACGGACAGCTCGGTGTCCTTGAGCTCGTCGCGGGCGATCACCGCTGCGGTGTAATGGAACCGCGCGCGGCGATCCTCGCTGGTCTCCTGCGCCGAGAGGTGGTCGAGGGCGTCGATCGCCTTCTTCCAGCTCTTCTGCTCGGTGTACGCCTCGAGCAGCTTGTGGAGCAGCACACGCGAGCTACCGGTGAGCTTGACACCCTCCTGGTAGCAATCGACGGCGCTGTTCACGTCCTTCAGACGCTCGGAGTAGATGTCGCCAATCTCCTCGTACAGCTTCGCGCGTCGGGCCTCGGTGCCGCCGGCATCGATCTGTGCCCGCTTCGCGTCCGCGACCATCTTCCACTCGCCGCGCTGACCACCGAGCTCGACCATCGCCTCGAGCGTTGGCTCGTGCAGCGGCTCCTTCTCGAGTGCGCGACGGAAGCTCATCTCCGCCTTCTTGTCCTCGCCGAGCGCGCGAGACGCGACGCCGAGGCGGTACCAGATCTCCGACACGTGGGCATCGGACATGGTCGTCCGGTGCCGCGCGAGGATCTCGCGGTAGCGCCGATCGACTTCGGTCCACTGCTCGACGGCGACGGTGGTGCCCTCGTGCGCCTTGGCCTCGAGCATCAACACGGCCGCGAGGCCGATCGCTGCGTCGAGGTTGTCGGGGTTCGAGACGGTTGCCTGGCGATAGTGACGCTCCGCCTTCTCCGTGCGGTGGAGCTGCTCGTACGCGCGACCGAGCTGCGCCTCGCGGCGGCTGCGCTCGTTCTTGTCGAGTCCTTCCGCCTGACGGGCGAGCATCTCGAGCACCGGCAGCGCGTCGTCCCAGCGCTTGGCCGCGACGAGCTGATCGGCAACGCGCTGACCTGCGTCGACGTGATCCGGCTCGAGCTTGAGCACCCGCTCGTAGAGCTCGAGGGCGCGTGCGGCGTCATTGAGCTTGTCTGCGGCGAGCTGGCCCGCGTGCCAGAGCAGGCCGACGCGCTCGATCCGGTTACCCGATGCAGCCTCGGCGCGGAGCAAGAGCTCCACGGCCTGGCCGACGTTCGCACGCGACTCGTGAACGGCCGCGAGTCCCTTGAGCGCATCGAAGTGCTCGGCATCGATGCCGAGCGCCTTGTCGTAGTGGCGCTGCGCGACCTCGGGATCGAGCAGCTGCTCGAACGCAAGCTTGCCGGCTTCGGCATAGAGGCTCGCACCCTTGTCGCCCTCGAGGGCGGCGTGCTTGACCAGCGTGTCGACCGCGCGGTCAAACGTCTCGGTCTTGACGTAGAGCC
>JACCQV010000669.1 GCA_013813945.1 Deltaproteobacteria bacterium
GCCCAGATGTAGGGCTGGCCGTACATCTCGGTGAGGTAGCCAAGGTAGCTGTCGTCGGTGCGGATCGAGACGCGCGTCACGGCATCGGTCAGACCGCCGGAGCCCTTGCCGCGCCGCGCGTCGATGCCGGGTGTCGTCAGCACGCGCGCGCCCTGGGTCACCGCGAGCTGGAACCGCATCGTGCCGACTCCGCCACCGTGATCAGTGATCAGCGTAGGACGCACATCTGCGGTGATCGCCGACCGGTTCGTCGACCCGTCGATCGGCGTCGGGCGGTACACGATCGTCTCGAAGTGGAACGTCGGGCCGTCCCCGTTCGAGATGTTCGCCTCGGTGGGCTCGATCCGATTCCACGCGAGCGTGTGCTGTGGCGCGCGGGAGAGTGGCTGCGCGGTGACGCGCTTGCCACGCAGCTCGAGCGCCGGCGCATCGGAGTAGACCGTGCGCTTGCCGTCCTCGACTTCGATCGCCGCATACAGCGTGACTGTCTGATCCTTGCGCGCGTATGCGGGTCGATCGCTTGCGACGCTATCGCCGACGGCCGCTGCGATGTGAACGGCGATCACGGTGCCGCGTGCATCCGGATGTCCGAACGCCGCAGCGCGGCGAGGAACGGGAGCATGCGCTCCGATCACGGGAGCCGCCTTGCTGGCGGCGGCAGGCGCCTCGGATGGGGCACTACCCGCGGTGGAGCACGCAGCGATCAGGAGGAGAGCGGGCCGCATCCAGGATCCAACGCGTGAGGTGGCTTTCTGATTTCATCGATCTGACCCACAACTAACGTCCGGAGCTCGAAATACGCTTGGTACTCCAGGGGTTGTCATGGCAACTTGCCCGAGTCGTCACCCGGATGTAGACCGCCCGCCATTGGGCACCGTCACGGTGAAGCTGGACAAGTGGAGGATGGACATGTGGAACCTTGCAGACAGAGTCGTCAAAGCAGTCTCTGACATCACCGTCGGAACGGTGATCGTGCTCGTACACGTCGTTCTTGCGGACCGCGTATCCGGATCGAAGCGACGCCCGGTCGTACGCTCGGCGCAGGCGTAGCGATCCCGGGCCCCGCATCGAGTCCGGGCCCAGCTTTCGGCGCGCGCTTGCCCTAGGATGGGCGCGATGGCGCCTCGTGCGAAGCGTACGCTCAAGCGCGCGAGCGCTCCTCAGCGCAAGAAGCCGTCCAAGCCGGACGGCGAGCTGATCAAGATGTCCGAGCTGTCGAAGCGCTCGAGCGTTCCGGGCCCGACGATCAAGCACTACATCCGCGAGGGTCTGCTCCCAGGGCCCGAGGTGCGCACGAGCCGGAACATGGCGTACTACGACGCCCGGCTCGCGGGCCGGATCCGGGTGATCAAGGAGCTGCAAGCGGAGCGCTTCCTTCCGCTTCGTGTGATCGGCGAGCTGCTCGAGGAGGCCCCGAGCGACAAGATCAGGCCCGACCGGGATGCCGCACAGCGTCGCGTGCTGACCTCACTCGCGCCGGTCGTCGAGGAGAAGGCGGCGGAGCGCGCCGGTGTTCAGCGCCGCAAGCGCAGCGAGGTGATCAAGACGTTCGGCGTGTCGCGCGCAGAGCTCGACAGCCTCGAGAAGGCAGGCGTGCTCGAGCTGCGCGGCGAGGGTGACACCGCCGGCTACAGCGGGATCGATCTGCGGCTGCTCGACATCCTTGCCGACGTCCGCCGGCTCGGCCTCGGCGAGGTGTTCCCGATCTCCGTCGCCGAGCCCTACCTCGCCGCTGTCAAGAAGCTCGTCGAGTTCGAGATCGACGTGTTCCGCCATCGCGCACTCGGTAACCACCTGGCTGCGCCGCTCGCAGAAGTGGCGAAGGCGGTGGTCGAGCTCGGTGAGCGGCTCGTCGTCACGCTGCGCTTGAAGGTGCTACCCGCCGAGCTGATGCGCCTGACGATGCGCTGACCTAACCCCAGAGTTCGGCTGTGTTGATCCGGCGTTGGCGTAAGCGTAGGCGTCGGCGTAGGCGGCTCATGCGATCATCTTCGTCAGCATCGAG
>JACCQV010000730.1 GCA_013813945.1 Deltaproteobacteria bacterium
CCACATGGTCATCTGGACCAGAATCGATCTTGATGAAGCGCCCCATGATCAACGTGGCCGAGGCCAAGGCCCACTTGCCCGAGCTGATCGAGCGAGCGGCGGCGGGCGAAGAGATCATACTGGCACGAGCTGGCAAGGCCCGAGCCCGGCTGGTGCCGCTCGCCGCCGAGCGTCCTCGCCTGCGCGTTCCCGGCAAGGGCAAGGGGCGGTTTCGGATGCACGCCGATTTCGACGCCGCGTTGCCGGCAACATTGCTGCGCTTGTTCGAAGGCAAGACGTGAAGCTCCTGCTCGACACCCACGCGCTCCTGCGGTGCCTCCGGTCGTCACGCGGACCTCAGGATCGTGCCGGCCGGCGTGAAGTTCGCCGAGCTCAGCCTCGGCCGCGTGATCACGGCACCCGAGGCGCGTGGCCGCGGGCTCGGCAAGGATCTGATGGTCGTACGCCAAGCCGATCGAGGGGCCGCTAAACTCCTCCGTAAGCCGTATTCCCAGTTGATCCGCTGCGTTACGGTCCGAACGTGCGGATCGCGCTCATCGCGACACTCGCGGCCGCCTGCGGGCGCGTGGGATTCGACGGCTCCTTGGCCACCGATGCTACGGCGTGTTCCGCCTCTGGCCTGCCCCCCGGCAAGCTCGCTCGTAGATGATTTCACCAGCGGCTCGCTCGCACCGAACTGGCTCAACGGTGGCACGTGCCTCGTCGAGACGGGGGGCCAGCTCGTCGCATCGGTCCCCGCCAACGCGCCGAGCTCCGAATACTGCCTCGCATTCACGACCGCGCGCTTTCAGCTCACTTGCGACGCATTCACGGTCCACGTGCCCGAGACGACCACACCGATCCTCGGCGTGCAGACGGTGATCTATTTGGGTAGCCCGACCGATAGCGTGAACCTGCTCCTCGACACCGGCGCGTTCATTCTCGGCATGAACACGGATTTTGGGACCTCCGTGACGCTACAAGGCGAGTACGACCCCGTCGCAGATGCGTGGTGGCGCGTGGGCGCCGAGGAGAGCACCGAGGCGAGCACCGTGTACCTCGACACGTCGGCCGACGGTACGACGTGGAAGCGGCGTGGAAGCCTGCTGCTTCCGTTCTCGCTCGATGACATCCAGATCGGCATCGGTGCGGGAACCTATGCCCCCGTCGCGAATCCCGGCGTCGCGCGCTTTGACTGCTTCAACGTGCCGCCGCCGTGTCAGTGACGCTGACGTTGCCAGGGGAGCTCGACCGGCGGTTTCGCCCCGTACGTAGCGGCGGTCACGTGGTTGTCGCCCAAGAAAACGCGGCGGCGTGCTGCCTTACTTGCTGCTGTTCTGCCACACGTGCGTCACGATCCCTTTCTTGGGATCCCAGCGCGCGTGAAGGAAGCACGCACCGCCGCCGCGAGGTGCGGGCTGGTTCTTGAGCGCCTGCGCGGCGCGCGCCGGACAGAACAGATCGATATCGATCACGTCCGTGTCCCGGAGTCGCTTGCCCCAGTAGCGTCGTGCATAGGTCGTCAGCTCGACCGCGTCGACCTTGCCGTCAGCGACCGCCTTCGCGTGTGCTGCCGGGAGAGCTCTATCGAAGCGCCGGATCTCCGCATCGTCCGGTCTCCAGTCCGCCAGGCGCTTCCCGATCGGGACGACGTGATCCTTCACGGTGTCGGCCTCCGTCATCGACGCGACAGCCAGAAGTCCCAGGACGAGCAGCCCGACGCAGCGCGTGATCATACGCATGATACCGGCCCCACCTGGCGCTTCTTCCCTGAGAGGGCTGCCCGCCGCCAGACCTGCTGCACGCGAAGAGAGTGGGTAGCTCGCGGTGCTAGCCTGCACGAGTGCGAGCGGACCTGCCTCCGGCGATCGCCGCTGCGATCGAGCGCTGCGGTCGCCCGACGCTGATGTTCGATCGCGCGCGCATCGAGGCGAACCTCCGCTCGATCGCGAGTGCTGCGCGTGCGCACGGCATCACGACCCTGTTCGCCGCGAAGTCGTTTCCCCACGCCCAGGTGTGGGGCCTCGCGGCCGAGATCCTCGACGGTTTCGATGCGGCGAGCTCTGGTGAGGTTGCCGCGCTGCCGCCCGCGCGCATGCTGTCGATCTTCGATCCGAGCGGCCGAGCGAGCTTCGCGCCGAGTGGACAACGCGTGATCATCAGCTGCGAGACGCCGGAGCAAGTCACGGCGGCTCCCGCGTCTGCAGAGATCGCGATCCGGATCACCGCCTCGGTCACGGGCCGCGATCCGGCCGTCGGCGCCGTGCTCGACGGCAACGGGCATCGTCGCTCGCGGTTCGGCATCGACGCACACCCGCTCCGCGAGCTGGTCCGGACCGCTGCGGGCCGACCGGTCGGGCTCCACATCCACCACGGTCCGATCACCGCGATCAACGCGGACCGCTTTGTCGTGACAGCGCGTGCGGCGCTCGCCGTCGCCGCGGAGGTCGAGCTGATTCCGCGGTTCCTCAATCTCGGAGGCGCGTGGCACGGCATCGCGGATCTCGCGGCGGCGCTCGCGGAGATCCGAGCCGCTGTTCCGGCGAGCATCGAGCTCATCATCGAGCCCGGGCGACGCGTCACCGAGGAGGCCGGGTTCGCGTGCGGCCGCGTGGTCGTGGCACGCGAGCTGGCCGATCGGCCGCTGCGCGTGATCGATCTGTCGCGGATCTGTCACCTGCGGTGGAGCCAGGTCGAGCTCGTCGGCGCAGCACCGCATGCAGGGACCGGCCGCCGCGTGCTCGTGGTCGGGCCGACCTGCTACGAGGAGGATGTGCTCGGCGAGTGGACCGCGGCACCCGGTCAGCTCGGGGCTGGCGACCGGATCGTTCTGCGGCACGTGAGCGGGTACGCGGTCGCGTGGAACACGAGCTTTGGCGGGGTGCCGGCGGCCGATGTGGTCATCGCGTGAGCGAAGCGGCAGCTCGAGTAGCCAGCCCGCCGGTTCAACCGGGCTAAATGTCGTAGGCCCGACACGCCGCGGTTCTTGCACCGCACCGCGGGGTGTCCCGCCTGCTCTGGCTGTCTCTCGTCCTTGCGGCGTGCACGAGCGCGCCCGGCGAAGAGCTCGACGAGGGTGGAGGGAGCGACGGCAAGGGCGACCGCGCCGGTGGTTCGCGGTTCGACGAGGTCGATCCGACGCACAGCACGGTCACCTTCCGCCGCTACATCGGCAAGGCGCTCGACGCACTCGCGGCCCACGACTCCAACCTCGCACGGTTGACGCTGCGGTCGATCGAATCCGGTCTCGTCAAGATCGACGATCTTCGCGAGCTCACGTGCGCTGACTTCGAGCGCGTCCGCGCCGACCTCCCGAACCTGGGTCTCGAGCCAGAGGATCGCGACAGCTTGCATGCGCGCGGGAGCGATGTCGGCGAAGCGATCGAGGGCGAGATCGCCGGCTACATGTGGAGCAACCGGATCTACGTCAGCCGCGGCCAGACAGTGATGCGGCTGGCCGCCACGCTCGTGCACGAGGTCAACCACGTGATCAACCGATCCGAGGTCGGCTACTACGATGACTTGCCGACCTCGGCGTTCATTCACGAGTACCGCGCGTTCTTCGCGGAGTCAGTGTTCGATCCCGAGGAGTACGCGGGCGTCGATATCGACGACTACGTGATCACGACCTACGAGCTCGATCGGTCGAAGATCCGCGCGAGCGTGCTGGCCACGCCGCTGACTCCGAAGCTGTTGCCCGATGATCGCGCATGGCGCGCGCGCCGGGTCGGTGCAGACGTCGAGGTGCTCCCCGCGGTCTGCCGCTAGCGGCAATGCTGGTCAGTTAAGGTCGTTCGTGCACGTGCACGTGTCACGTGCTCGTACACGTCCACGATCATCGGCAAAGCTTGCTCAGCATGCCGACCACCCGGACCAAGAGCAGCTTGGC
>JACCQV010000751.1 GCA_013813945.1 Deltaproteobacteria bacterium
TTGCCGCGGTGACGGGCGCGCGCCGGAAGGCGGCGCTGCTGCTGCCTGCGGGTTGGGCGTCTTCGCGCGCGCGATGGCGGGCGGGCTCGGCTGATCAACGGACTTCGTGCGCGCGATCGCGGGGAGCGCCGGCGCTGGCGGCGGATTGGGCGTCTTCGTGCGCGCGATCGCGGGCGATGCCGCCTGGGTCGGCGGAAGCGGCGTCTTCGTGCGCGCGACGGCGGGCAAGAGGGCGGGGTCCGGGTTGCGACTTCCCGAGGTCGTGCGCGCGATCCCGGGCGCGACCGGCTGCGCCGGCGGAATCGGGGACTTCGTGCGCGCGATCGCCGGCGGGCCCGGTACTGGCGGGGGAACCGGGGCCTTCGTGCGCGCGATCGCGGGTGGGGCCGGTGCGTCGGTCCTCGTGCGCGCGACCGCGGGTGGCGGGTCGGTGGGCACATCGGGCGCGTCGTCCTTGCGACCGGGTCCGCTCATGGCACTACCTGGATCTTCGCCACGGTCACCGCATTGTCCTTGATCGGAGCTCGCGGGGACGACGCAGAAGCGCGCTTTGCACCCTTGAACCGGCCTGCCCACACCGTCAGCTCCGCTGCGGGGGCGTTGCGGGGCACCATCAGGGTCGTCGTGTAGCGAATGAACTGTCCGCGTTTCCACCACTCGAAGGGACGCGAGGGGCGGTGATCGCCGCTGAAGAAGTACTTCCCGGGACCTTCGACGTGCACGAACATCTTCCAGCCCGGCTCGATCGTGCCGACGGCCTCGAACGTCCAGGTCAACGTGATCGGCTCACCGCGCTTCGCCGTGACGGGGGCCTCGACCGCGAGCAGGCGCACCTCGGGGCCGAGGTCGGCATCGAGGGGCGACGCGATGGTCGGCCGCTCCTTCAGCAGCGCCTCTGCGGCGCCATGCGGGACTTGCTCTGCGTCGAACCATCGCTCGACCTCACGGCGGGTCTCGCTGCATGCGTCATCGTCGCCAGCAAGGTCCGTCGTCTCGAGCGGATCTCGATCCAGGCGGTAGACCTCCCAGCTCGTGTCCGGACTGACGTTGTAGATCACGTGACAGTCGCGGCTCGCGCCGGCACGCAGCTCGTGGTTGCCCTCGAATGACAGCTGCTGGAACACGACACGATCCAGATCGGTGCCCGCGAGTGCCGCGACCAGAGACTGACCCATCATGTCCGCGGTCGCGGCGGCACCTGCGAGGTTCGCGAGCGTCGGCAAGATGTCAACATGCGAGGCGGGCGAGGACGATCGTCGTGGCGCGAGGCCCGGGACGCGGATGATCATCGGCACCCGGGTCTGCGGTGCGTAGAGGTGATAGCCGTGCAGGTCGATGCCGTGCTCGCCGAAGCCTTCGCCGTGATCGCCGGTCACCACGATCACGGTCTTGTCGTAGAGGCCTTTCGCGCGCAGATCGTCGAGGAGCCGGCCGACGTGGAGGTCCGTGAAGGCGATCTCGCCATCGTAGAGGGCGACGCGATCGGAGCCGAACGACGGGACCTCGGGGTGCGGCTCGTAAGCGTAGTGTGGATCGTAGTAGTGGACCCACAGGAACCAGCGCTTGTCGGCATTGCGCTGGACGTACGCGATCGCCTTGTCGGTCTGCTGTGCGGACGAGCTGCCCTTGGTCTGCTCGGGGCCGGCATTCGGGACACCGGCGTGCAGCCGTGCATTCTCGTTGTCGTACTCGGTGAAGCCCTGGTCCATCCGGCGAACCCGATCGAAGTACCAGTAGTTCGTGATCGCGCCCGCCGTGAAGCCGACGGTGCCGAGCGTCTCGGCGATCGTCGTCGCTTTGGGAAGCAAACCGGGCCAGCCCTCGATCGAGGTGTCGTAGTGGACATCGAGTGGCAGTCGACCCGTGAGGATCGCAGGGATCGAATAGCGCGTCGACGGTGCATGCGCCCAGCTGTGCTCGAACAGCGTGCCTCCGGCCGCGAGCTTGTCGAGGTTCGGCGTCGTCTTCCGCGCATAGCCGTACGCGCCGATGTGATCGGCACGCAGGGTATCGATCGTGATCAGGAGGACGTTGAAGTCCTTCGGTACTCCGGCCGGAACGGGTGCAAACCGGACCTCGCCGAGCGAGCGGGTCAGCTTCGGATCGCCGCCCACGCAGTTCTGATCGATTCCGTCGTCGGGAATCTCGGGCGCGCCCGGGTGCACGGCCGGATCACCGTCGTCGCAGTCGCCGCCGCCCAGAAACCGTGCGTAGCCGTCGCGGTCCCAGTCGAACACGACCCGCAGATTGCGCGCGATCAGTCCCCCCAGCCCGCTGTACGCGGTGCTCGCCTTGATCACCGACGCGGAAGCGCCTGTCGTGAGAACAAGCAGCACGAGCACGATCGGCAGTGCGGCCCACGTCGCAGCGCGGATCACGGGGCGAACCGCCTGGAGGCGCGTCATCGCACGCTGCGCATGGCGCCACGCCGGGAAGGCGAGTACGAGCCCCACGATGGCGACCAGCGGCCCACGCAGCGGCAGCACGCGTGCGGTCTCCCAGTCGCGGACCGCCCACATCGCGAGGACTCCGCCGATCATCACAAACGCCACGAGGATCGGCGCATAGGGGCTCGCGAGCACGGGCAGCTTCGCGGCGACCCGGCGCAGGCCCGCCTCGATCGCGCGGCCGATCACGAACGCGACCGGGATCGCGATCGCGATCGCGACCAGCGTCGAGACCATGGCGACGATCACGACGAGATCCGGCGCCTTGCGTCCCGTGACGAACTTCGTCGTGACGCGGAATGCGATCCACAAGGCGATGCCGACGCAGGGCAGGGTGGCGACGAGCAGCGCGAGGCCACCAACCGCCTCGCGCGGATCGCGTGCGCGCCGGGCCACATGCTCGCGCCACCCGAACCTCATCAGATCTCCCAGCCGACTCGCCCGCGACAGCGCGAGGAGGACGAGAGTCACGATGAGCCCCGCGAGCGCGCCGGCGGCCGCGTGGGTGAACGCACCGAACGCGACGAAGCGGACCTGCGCGAAAAACCCGGGGACGAACTGCGCGGCCGGTCCCCACGACCACAGCGCATCGATGGCGCCGGCCGCGAGCCCGGCGATCGTACCGGTCAACATGCCCGCGCCGAGCACGTCGCTCACGGGCTCGAGATGGAGCGGCGATCTACGTGCCGCGGGGTCACCGACGGGCTCCATCAGTCCTCAACAGGCTACTATGTTTCCGCCCATGTCGTCCGATCGCGCGCGCTGGCTACTCCTCGCCATCGCCGCCCTCGTGCTCGTCGGGCATTCGCTCGCATATGACTTCGTCACCGACGACGCCTACATCTCGTTCGTCTACTCGCGAAACCTCGCAGAGCACGGCGAGCTGTCCTTCAACCTCGGCCAGCCGGTCGAGGGCTACACGAGCTTTTTGTGGACCGTGATCCTGGGCCTCGGGATGGTCGCGGGCATCCCGCCGGAGTGGTCCTCGCGGGTCCTCGCGACCGTCTGCGCCGTGTTGACCCTGCTCGTCGTGTTTCGCCTCGTCGAGCGCGCCCTCGGCCGCAAGACCCCGTGGGCCACGGTACCGCCGCTCCTGCTCGCCGCATCATCGGGCTTCGCGTGCTGGACCTCGGGAGGACTCGAGACCCAGCTGTTCACGCTCCTCGTGGTGGTCGCGATCGATGGCGTCGTGGACGCGGTTCAGCACCCGGGCGCGATCCGGCGTGCTGGCATCGCGCTCGCCTTCGCCGCGATGACACGCCCCGAGGGACTGCTGGTCGCCGGGGTCCTCGGCATCGTTCACCTGACGTCGATCGTCCAGATCCTGCGGGCCGAGCGCCGGATGCCGAGCATCCGCAACGAGCTGCTCGCGATCGCGTGCTTCCTCGCCCTGTGGGCGCCGTGGTTCGCGTGGCGCTACTGGTACTACGGGCACCTGTGGCCGAACACGTACTACGTGAAGGCAGCGGGGCGCTGGAGCGATCCGAAGTTCGGGCTCGAGATGTACCGGCTCGGGGCGCACTACCTGTGGGTCTGGCTGACCCAGACCCGGCTGCTCTATGCACTACCACTCGCCCTGCTCGGAATGGTCGTTGGCCGCGCGCGCACGCCGAGGTTCGTGCTCGCGATGTCCTGTCTGCTGCTCGCGGCCGCCTACCTGCCGTACGTGGTCACCGTCGGTGGTGACTTCATGGGACTCCACCGGTTCATCATGCCGATGTTCGTCGTCGCTGCGATCACCGTCACGCTCGGCCTCGAGTTCTTGTCCAGCCTCGCCGGCAATCCAGCGCGCCTTGGTCCCATCGTGGCGAGCGTGCTCGTCGGCGCGTTCGTCTACCCGCAGGCGCAGCTGACCCGCGAGTCGCTGCGGTTCGGCAACTTCGCAAACGATCGCGGGATCGACACGCCGGCGTTCCTCATCGTCTACACGCAGGATCGCGCGGCGATCGGCAAGGCGATGGCGCCGTGCTTCGCACCTGATGACTTCAGCATCGTCGGCGGCGCCGGCGCACAGCCGTACTACGGTCGGATGCGGGCCATCGACGTGTTCGGGCTCGTCTCCGAGCGGATCGCTCACGAGGAGCCACGGATTCGCGCGCGCGCGGGCCACACCAAGTTCGGTTCGGATTCCCTGCTCGCGTCGTACGACCCGACGTTCGTGTTCTCCTGCTACCAGATCCACGCCACACCGGCTCAACCGCGCCTGCCGTGTGCAGGGTTCTGGCTCGGCCGCGGCTACGAGCAGGTCACGATGCGCATCCCCGGGATGCGGCAACAAGGCGAGTACTACACGTTCCTCGCGAAGAAGGCGCGGGCCTTCCAGTGCCCCGGCCGCGTGCCGTGACAAGGCGCTGGTGGGGCGTGCTTCCGATCGCGATCGCGATCGCCCTGTTCGGGCTTCGCGCATGCGTGCACACCGATCCGCGTGATCGCTTGCGCGTCGTCGCGGCCCAGGCCGATGATCCACCGGGCACGATCGCGCACGAGGGCTCGCTCGCGGTCGTGCGCGGCGGGCCGGTGATCGTCGGCTTTCAGAGCTCCGGTCGTGCGCGGCTCACCGTTGCGGGCCGCGAGCTGCGCGGCGCCGGCGTGATCAAGGAACGGATCGTGGTTCCAGCCGGTGCACTCGCGCTCCGGTTCGCCGGCCCGCCAGACGCACGCCTCGTATGGAGCCCGGTCGGTCGCCGTGGCGATCCCGAGTACGTCCCCACGAGCTCGGTGTCGCCCGACGCGCCGGCTCAGGCGACGTTCGACCATCCGGGCGCCGCGCCCTTCGACGGTGTGATCGCACTGCTGCTGCTCGTCACGCTCGTCGCCTCCATCCTCGTGTTCGTGCGCCGCAGGCTCGCCCTCGTGTCGCGAGCGAGTTGGCTCGCGATGGGCGGCGTGTTCGCTGCGGCCGTGATCGTCCGCTGGATCGATCTCGATGGTTTCGGCCAGACCTGGGACGAGGACGTCAACTGGGCCGCAGGCCGCAACTACGTCACAAATCTGATCGGGCTCGACTTCTCGCAGGCCGCGTGGAGCTGGAACTACGAGCACCCGCCTGTGATGAAGCTGCTCGATGGTATCGGCGCCCAGCTCGCCGATGGCTTCGGCCCGGCGCGCGCGCTCTCTGCGATCTGGATCTCGCTCGGCTGCGCACTGCTCGTCCCGATCGGTAGGCGCCTGTACAACCTGCGGGCCGGCGTGCTCGCTGCCGCGCTTGCGGCCCTGCTGCCGCCACTCGTCGCCCACGGTCAGATCGTTGGTCACGAGTCGCCGACCGTCCTGTGGTGGTCGCTCGGAATCCTGCTGTCGCTGTGCGTCTACGACGACCTCGGCGAGGATCGATCCGCGCGCCGGGCGCTGTTCTGGCGCCTGTTCGGCGTCGGGATCGTCGTCGGGGTCGCGATCGGTTCGCGGTTCGTCAACGGTCTGCTCGGCCCGCTGTGCGTCCTGATCGTCCTCGTCACCGCACCCGAGCGCTGGAGGAGACCGACGCTGCTCGGGGTTCCCTTGATGGTGGCCGGTTCCGTTCTCACGTTCGTCGCGCTGTGGCCCCGGCTGTGGAGCAATCCGGTCCTCGCGATGTCGCAGTCACTCACGAAGCTGTCCGCGACCCACGCCGTGGAGCCGTTCCTCGGCGCCATCACCAATCAACCTCCCGCCTACTACTTCCTCGTCTATCTCGGCGCGACCCTCCCGGTCGGTGTGCTCGCGATGGTGCTCGCGGGCGTCGCACGCTCCGTGGTCGAGCGCTCGCGGAGCGCGCTGATCCTCGCCGCATGGTTTGCGATCCCACTCGTCGTTGCCGCGTCACCCGTGCGCCAGGACGGCGTGCGTTACGTGATGCCGTGCGTGACCGCGCTCGCGATGTGTGCGGCCGCGGGCGTCGACTTCCTCGCTACCCGGTTCGAGCGCCGGTTCGCGCGTGCGTTCCTGGTCATGTCTGCCGCGCTCTTGCTCTACCTCGGCGTCACCCTCGTTCGCGTCCACCCGTACTACCTCGACTACTTCGGCGAGCACGTCGGCGGCGCCGGTACCGTCGCGAGCCGGCGCTGGTTCGAGACGGCGTGGTGGGGCGAGGGTGTCGACCGCGCGGTCGACTACGTCAACGAGCATGCCGCGCCGCTCGCCAAGGTGCACCGCGAGTGCGTCGACGTCGCGCACCTCGCCTGGTTCCGCGAGGACCTGTGGACCACCATGGTCCGCACGCCGCAGGAGGCGACATGGATCGTGGTCTACGCCCCCGCGCGCCGGCCGTGTGCCGTGCCGCCCGATGCCCGCAAGGTCTTCGAGGTCAGCGCGGATGGCGCCGTCCTCGCGGTCGTCTACCGTCGCGGTGATTAGACGTTGGCCAGACGGTGACTTTCGCGGCGCTGCCGTCCCCGCCCGAGGCGAACTGCCCTGATCGTCCCCGGCGCTGCCGTCCCGCCCGAGCCCACCGCCCTGATCACGCG
>JACCQV010000757.1 GCA_013813945.1 Deltaproteobacteria bacterium
GCCAAGCATGACCTCGTCGACAACGACGTGATCACGCTGGGCAAGACAAACTTCAAATTCAAGTCGATCAACTAGACGAGCGCTCGTGTCCACGGATGGCCTGATCGGGATCATCGTCGGCGGAGCAGTCTTGCTCCTGCTGATCATCGTTCTGGTCGCGAAGAAGAACGCGTCGCCTGTCGGGCAGAAGATCTGCGGCGGGTGCAAGCGCGTGATGCTGCCCGTGTGGGTGAAGTGTCTGTTCTGCGGCTGGGCACCCGGCGCGCGCCTGGAGTTCATCCTCGGCCCGATGGCCAACCAGGTCCTCCAGCTCGCCGAGGAGGTGACCACGATGGGATCGGTCGCCGGGAACACGGTCGTGCTCGCGGATCCGGCGGTGTCGCGCAAGCACGCCGGGATCCGGAAGGTCGACGGTGCCTTCGAGCTCGCCGATCTCGGGTCGACCAACGGCGTGTACGTCAATGGCCACAAGGTCCCGAAGAAGACCCTCGAGCCGGGCGATATCATCCGGGTCGGTAATACCGAGGCCGTGTTCAAGAGGGACTGAGACTCTCGACGAGGACCGCTGCGCTGGCGCCCGACCCGGGCCCCCGGTACCATTCGTCTTCCTAATGGCACGCCTCCTGTTCCGGGACAGCCAAGGCCGCGAGGGGACGGTCGAGCTGTCACCGACCGAGACCGTCTACGTCGGGCGTGGTCTCGAATGCGCGATCCGCACCGACGACGGCATGGTGTCGCGTCGGCACTCGCAGATCCGTATGGAGAGCGGGCGATTCGTCGTCGAAGATCTCGGGAGCGCGAACGGGACCCACCTCAACAACGTGCGCATCCAGAAGCAGGCAATCGGTCACGCCGACATCATCCAGTGCGGGTCGCTGATGATCCGGTTCATCGACGAGGGTGCCGTCAACGTCGTTTCGCAGCAGCCCGTCGCGCAGGCCGCCGCGCCCCCCGCCAAGAAGGGCGGGACGATGGTGCTGGACCGCAACGACGCGCCGCCGCTGGCCGGGGGAATGCCAGGTGGTGCGCCCGGAATGTTCGGAGCGCCTGGACCACAGCCCGTCTCCGGGGTCGCCGCGACCGCATTCAATCCCAGTCCAAACAGCGCGCCGATGCCGATGGGCGGCGGAACTGGCAGTGGCTTTGGCTCTGGTGGCTCGCAACCCGGCATCAGCGCCGCACCGTCGCTGCCCTACGGTGGCCCGCCAGGCATTCCAGGCTCGGGTCCCGCCGCGGGTGGCAGCATGTTCGGGGCAGGGCGTGGCTACAGCGGTGCGCCTTCGTCGACGGGTGGAGGGCCGGTCCCGGGTGCGCCGCCTGCGGCCTACGGCGGTCCACCCTCGATGCCCGGGTCCACGGCGGGGGGCGGCGCTGCACTGCCGTACGGCGGTCCTCCGGGGCTGCCGGGGGGTGGCGGTCCGCCAGCAATGCCCGGCGGTGGCAGCGCAGCACTGCCCTACGGCGGTCCTCCAGGCATGCCCGGTGGTGGCGGGGCGGCTCCTGCGGCCGGTCTCCCGTACGGCGGTCCTCCAGGGTTGCCCGCTGTCGGTGGCGGTGCGGCGCCTGCGAACCCGAGCATGTTCGGCCGGGGCGGTCCGTCGGGCGCGGCGCAGGCACCGGCCTCGCCGCGGAGTGCAGCCGATGCCGCCGAGAACAAGGTCATGGTCGACCTCGGACTCGAGTTCGATCCGCAGAAGGCCGAGACCGAGATCAAGAAGCTGCGCGCCGACCTCGAGAAGTCGGCGGCCGCCCACGAGCGCGAGGTCGCCGACGGCAAGCGCGTCCGTGCGGAGTCCGCGACGCTGCGCGATCGCGTCGAGGAGCTGCGCGCGCAGATCAAGGATCGCGAGGATCAGGTCACCGCGCATGACCGCGTCGCCGACGAGCTCCGCGATGAGCTGCAGCAGACGCGCAACGAGCTTTCGAAGGTCCGCAACGAAGTCGGTGAGATGGCGGAGCACATGGCGGCCCGCGAGCGCCAGACCGCGCGAGCCGTCGAGGACACCGCCAAGATCCGCGAGGACATGGAGGATCTCAACCGCCAGCTGATGGAGCTGTCGCGGACCAAGGACGAGG
>JACCQV010000779.1 GCA_013813945.1 Deltaproteobacteria bacterium
CGATCGTGTAGCCGAGCGGCACGTGGATCGGTTGCTTGTCGACACCGAGGACGATGCGCGGACGGCCTCCGGTGTGCCGCCGAACGCGCCATGCCGTCGCGTTCTCTGGCACTGCGAGCGGTTGTCCGCCCGCATCGCGGGCGAGTGGGACGGCGGACGGATGGTTCGACTCGGCAGTGCTGGGCATGCACCAACCTAGGCAGCTGGTGTGTCAACCCTTGTCACGATCGCGCAACTGCGCGAGAGTTGGTCCCGACCATGCGATCCCGGGCTTTCGAGAAGGTCTTGCCGTCGCTTCGTACGGCTTCTCAAAAGCCCGCGAGCCCCGAGGTTCAGTCGTCGTGTTGCCAACGACTTACGGCGACGCCCCGCACCAAAGTTCTTTCGTCGAACCTTCGCCGCGCGCGCTGCAAAGTCTTCTCGAAAGGGTTTGCCCGGCGGATTCTGGCCCCTGTGCCACGGGGTAATCATGTACCGCCGCGGTGAAGTCGGTCAGGTCGCGCGAGCGCTGCGCATTCTCGACGCTCTGCGCGGCTATCGCCATGGGCGATCCCTTTCCGAGCTGGCAGCGGAGGTTGACGTCAGCGAGCGCACCGTACGCCGCGACCTCGCCGACTTGATCGACGCAGGCATCCGCATCGATCTGACCCTGATTGGCAACCGGGCGGGCGCCAAGCTGATCGATGCGAGCTACTCGACGATCGCGATCACGCGCCGCGAACGCTACACGCTGCTCGCGGTGCGTCGCATGTTCGACGTCCTCCAGGGCACGCCCCTCGCCGAGGACGTCCAGTCAGTGCTGCGCAAGCTCGAACAGCGCATGGGCGATGCCGAGCGCACCGAACACGAGGCGCTCGGCGATCGCTTCGCGTACATCCCCGACGGGGGAACGAAGCTCTACAGCGGCAAGGAGGACGTACTCGATGCCTTGCTCACGGGTGTGCTGCAACGAAAGCTCGTGAGCTACGCGTATCAAGGGGCACGTGGTCGCGCCCAGCGCGGCATCCTCGCGCCCTACGCCGTGGTGTTGTACAAGCACGGCTTGTACGTGCTGGGGCCGCGCCTCCAGGACGCGGGCGAGGCCAGCGATCTCGAGGGCCGCTCGATCACCGTGTTCGCCGCCGAACGCTTCGTCGACGCCGATCACATTCGCCGCAGTTCCTTTGTTCCACCGGCCACGTTCAAGCTCGCAGATGTGATGCACGGTGCGTTCGGCGTCCACGTTGGCGAACCCGGCGATTCGCAGGAGGTCGTGATCGAGTTCAGCAAGGAGCGCGCGAGCTACGCCCGCTCGCGACTCTGGCATCCGACCCAGCACCTGGACGAGCTCCCGAACGGAAGACTTCGGCTCCGCTTCCGCTGTTCCAATCTCTTGCCCGTCGTCTCCTGGATTCTTGAATGGGGCCCGCATGCGAAGGCGATCGCCCCACCGGCGCTGATCGAACACGTCCTCCGCGAGCTCGAGGCTGCCCGTGCGCAATATTGAGTCGCGATGACTCGTTCGCTTCGAGTGTGGATCGCAACGGACAACGCGGACCCTCAACGGACGGATCAATTCGTCAGTCGCCGCCAACCTCGTTGGGGTCAAAGCCGGGCTTCGAGCTCCCGTTACTCGCTGCTGGCTTGGTACGCGGCGTCTGCTTCGGCTTGCTGCCGGCGGTCGGCATCGCGGTCGTTGGAGATCCCGCGTCAACGACGGACTTCGGGTCGAGCGTGAGCGAGACAGTCTGTCCTTCGCGTTCAGCGAACCCCGTTGCGGCTCCGTCAAGAAAGCCGTTGCTGGTAGCGACAACCTCAAATCGAGCGCCGGGGGCGAGTGAGAGCGTGATTGGAGAGGGGCCGCGGGGCTGACCATCGACGTGGACCTGTGCGCCGGCCGGTACCGTCTCGATCACTACTTGCAGCCTGAGGGCAGCGTCGATCGCGGGAGCTACCGCTGGCTCCCTGTGCGGTTCCGTTGCGGCTTGCGACCCTGGCGCCTTCGACGAGGATTTGACAGCGAGGACCGCACCGGCCACCGCCATGACCACGACGCCGGCAAGTATGTAGGGCATGCGCGATCGTTGCGGCGAGCGCGCAACTGCCTGCGAGGCCCCGTACCCGAGAGTCGTCGGAGAGGGGCCCCACGGCGCACCCGACATCGGAGGCTGCTGTGGGCGAGCAGGCGCCGTCACCTTGGATGGAGGATCTACCTCACGGCTCCGAGCCGCTCCGCCGACCCGCCCGGATCCCCTCTCCGTGATCGCGCTCGCGAATCGCTCTGCGAGCAACCGAACCAACTCACCACGTCCATCGCGCGGCACGTCGCGACATCTCGCGAGATCCTCGATTGCGTCCTCGGCGGTTGCGTATCGGGCGTTGCGGTCACGGTCGAGGAGGCGCATGGCGACGGATTCGAGATCGGCCGGCACGCCGGGCCGCAACGTGCTCGGGCGCGGAATCGGCCGGAAGAACACCTGCGCGATCGCTTCCTGGGTCGTGCCGACAAACAGTGGCTGCCCCGCCAGCAGCTGCCAGAGAATGATGCCGACGGCGAACAGATCGCTTCGGCCATCGAGCTCCTCTCCATTGGCTGCTCTGGCGACATATAGGCGGCCTTGCCTTTGATCATCGTCGATGCGGTGGCCGCGCTGGCCTCGCGCGCCTTCGCGATGCCGAAGTCGGAGACCTTGACGGCACCCTCCCACGAGACCAGCACGTTGTGCGGTGAGACGTCCCGATGCACGACGCCGCGCATGCCGTGCTTGGGGACAGGCAAGTCGTGCGCGTAACCGAGACCGCGGAGGACTTCCGTGATCACGAAGATGATCGTCGAGGACGGCAACAAACCGGTATCGCCGATCGCGTCGAGGTCCCGACCCTCGACATACTCCATCACGAGGAACAGGCGGTCCTCCGGATCGCGATCGAAGTCGAGCACCTGGACGATGTTGGGGTGCACGAGCTGCGAAGCGATGCGCGCTTCCTGCACGAACATCGACGCGAACTGCGGCAGCGTCGAAAACCCGGGCAAGACGCGCTTGATGGCGACGTCGCGCGCGAAGCCTTCCGCACCGGTCATCGTGCCGCGGAAAACCTCGGCCATGCCGCCCTGTCCAAGGCGATCTGCGAGCTTGTAGCGCGATGGCGCTTGTCCGCGTGACCCGCCGCCCTTCGGCGCGCGCACGGTCTCCTGCATGTTGCCGATGTCGAGGAGCTCACGGGCGTGGTTCCGCACGATCTCGATCCCGCTCGGCCAGAAGTCGTCGCCGGCCGTCGCTTGCGCAAGCATCAAGACGAACTGCCGCGTCGATTGCGGCCGGCGCGCCGGATCGGGATGCAGCGCCGCGAGGATCGCGTTCGCCCACGCCTCGCTGATGCTCGGAACGCGACGGCGCGGATCAATCGGTGCGGTGGTGAGCTGGCGGTGATAGATCTCCGCCGCAGATATCTCGTAGTACGAGCTCGGTGCGCCACCATCTTGAAACGGGAGCCAGCCGCCGGTAGCGAGCTGATACGCGATCACGCCGAGCGCGTAGACGTCGGTACGCGGATCGACGGACTTGAGGTTGCGCATTTGCTCGGGCGCCATGTACGCGGGTGTGCCCGCCATCTGTCCCGTGCGCGTAGTCGGCTCGCCGTCCAGCTCGCCGAGCTTCGCGATGCCGAAGTCGAGGATCGTGACGTGGTGCGGGTTGCCCTCGCGGGTCGAGAGGAAGATGTTCTCGGGCTTGAGATCGCGGTGGACGATCTCGCGGTCATGCGCGGCGGTCAGACCGTTCCCGATCTGCGCCACGATGTGGAGGATCAGTTGCGGCGCGAGAGGCCCGCCCTGCGACCCGGCGTACCGCGCGAGCGTGCCGCCGTCGAGGTAGTCCATCACGATGTACCAATGCCCATCGGGCAGCTGGGCGCAGTCCTGGACGCGGATGATGTTGCGGTGCTGGATCGCGGCGGCCGCGCGCGCCTCGTTCACGAACCGCTGCACGATGGTGGCGTTCTGCGTCCATTGCGGCAGGAGCACCTTCACGACGTGCAACGTCTTCAGCACGCGATGCTCGGCGAGAAACACCGCACCCATGCCGCCCTCACCGATCTGACGCGTGATCGTGAGCGAGCCGAGCACCATGCCGATCATCAGAAGCTCCCGAATACCTGAACGCCGCGGTCCGTGACGCCGACGCCCCACGAAGTCATCGCAGGACGCTCCGTCGACGACGGATGAAGCACGAGCTTGATGACACCCGTCGCGAGCAGGCCGACGCCCGCCGCGCCGATGACCGCGCCGACCACGCGACGCGTGCCCGCCTTGTCGCGCAGATCCTGCCGTACGTCCTGGCGGTCCTCGCTGTTCGCCTGATCGAAGAGGTCGGTCGAATCGAGGAGGAAGTAGCCACCGATCCCCGCGCCGATCACCCCGGTCCCGGTGAGCGCCCATCCGGCGCCGTCCGCGTACCACGGGGCGCCTCGTTCCTCGGACGTCGTCGTCGCCGTGATTGCAACTGGCGGTGGTGGTGGCGTGGTCGTGGCCAGCTCCGGTGCGGGCTCGACCGGCGGTTGCGTCATCGCCTTCTTGTCACGCTCGTCCTTCATCTGCCGCACGAAGTCCTCGATGGCCGTCTTGAGGTTGCCGGTCGGCTGCGCACGCGACAGAAACCGCTCGTAGTGCCAGATCGCATCGTCGTACTTCCCGAGCTGGCGATAGCACTGACCGAGGTTGTAGAGAAACACGTTGGCCTCGTCGCGCAACGCCCCCGCCTTGTACTCCTCGATCGCCTTCTCGAACTCGCGGAGCCGATACAGCTTGTTCCCTTGCGTCAGGTGCTCGCGAGCGGCGGTGGTCTTCGGCTTGGCGAGAGGATCGTCGGCGAAAGCGGGGCCCGCGAGCATGATCCCCATCACGAACCAGCAAGCGACACTCCTTCGACTGATCGTCATCGACCTTTCCTATCGGGCACCGCGACCCGGTGCGCCCTCCGTATCATCGCGACTTCTCCACGAACTTCCAGGGGGTGGCCCACGAACCCGACGGGGGCAAGGAACGTGGTGACACGGCCGGTCCTCGCGAAGACGGGCTGACCCGCACGCCACCGCATCGGGCCTCCGACCGGCCTCCGCCGGAAGGCCGAGCTATGTCCACGATCTTCAGGGGAAATTCTTCATCCGCAACCGCAGCCCGGATGGGCCGATAGCGGCCCCTGATGAGCGAGTACGCATCGCGCGAGCGTGGGTTCGATGGCGGCTTTGCGCCGCGGACGTACGCGGAGACGCCGGCACCGGCCCCACGCTCCGAGGCCGAGCAGGCGGGTGATCGGGTGGCCAGGCTCGCGCGCGATGTCGCTGCGCTGGAACGCGCGATCACGGCGGTTCAACAAGCCACCGCCGCGAACGACCCGAAGCGTTGGCAGGAAGCGAAGCAGGGGCTCGAGCGTCAGGTCGCGGCGACGCACCAAGCACACCAGAGGGCGCGCGCACTCGCGATCGACGCAAAGCCCGAGACGCACGCGCAGCTCGCCACTGCCGAAGAGGCGCTCGTCGAACACGAGCGCCTCGCGAGCACGCTGACAGAACCGCCGCGCGGCTGGGATCCGGTGTCACACGAGACCGAAATCCTGGCGATCATCACGGAGCCGATCCAGGGGAGCGCTCGCGACGGATGGGCGCGGAAGATGGCAGCGCTCAAGGCCGAGCTGGCGCAGCTCTCGGCCGCAGAGAGTCGCGTGCTCGGCGTGCGCCTCAAGAAGCAGGAGCCAAACGATGCGCTCGCGCTCGCGCTCGCGCCCGGCGTGCGAATCAACCAGGAGCGATTCAACGACCTGATCGCCTTTCTCGACGGTGCCCGCAGACGCGAAGCGATCCACGCGGCCCGGCATCCAAAGCCGACCGTCCAGCAGCCAACCACACCGCCGGTGGCCGACCGCGATGCGACCGCGACCGCGAACATCGCGCCCTTCGTGCCTGGCCCGAGCACGAATACCGCCGGCCCGGCGAAACCGCAGCCGATGGACGTTCTGCGGCTCGCGCCGGAGAGTGAGACCACGGTTGCTCCACACGCGACCTCGCAGCACGACGCGAACGAACGCGAGGTCCCGCGCGAAGCGACGCGCCTCTACCTCCAGACGAACAGCAACTCGGTCTGGGGCGCCGTTCGCTCCCACCTGGATCAGACGTCGTGGCCCGCGGCCACCGACCAGTTCACCTGGCGCCAACCGCACGCGTTCGCCGATGCAGTGGTCAACGCCGTCCACGACACGGTGATGACCGGTGCGAAGGCGGGGGACATCAATCTCTCGCAGCTCGATTCATTGCTCTATCCGCTCCGCGTCCACGACGAGATCGCCGGCCTGCTTCCGATCCTGACCCAGGACGATCGTCAGGAGTTTGCGCCGAGCAAGCACTGGCTACCTGCAATCGGTCTCCGGATCGGTCAGCTCGTGCAATCTGCGCTCGTGCCATCGGTGGTCCGCATGTCGCAACGGTTCATCGACGCGACTAACGTGCGCGCCGAACAAGCCAAGCACGAGTCCCTCCAGATCGAAGCGAAGGACTTGATCACCTCCTCGCCTCTCGATCGCATCGTCGCGCGCGCGCTCGTGGCGCCCGGCAGCGCGGAGGTCGTCCCCAATGGTTCCGTCAACCCCAAGGGGCGGACGTCGCTGCGCCCGGTTACCCTGACCTGGGAGGGCGAGCGTGATCCGAAGCTGTGGTCGTGGGTCCGCGCCGACCTTGCGGACGCCACGGTGGAAGAGGTAGCCGCGAGCTTGTACGGCTACGCGCGCGACCAGGCCGGCGACGCGACCTCGTACTACGCCTACGGTATTGCCTCGGCTGCTCCGATGTTCGGCTTGCCCGCGTCGTGGGCTGTGCAATTTCCCGAAGCGCGCGCGCATGCTCCCGCGGGCGTCAAGCAAGGCACGATGCCGGATGACAAGACCGACTCGATCGCGACGCGACTCTCCGGCCTCGCGGCGACTGATGCAGCGGACGCGATCGCATTGCAACAGGCAGCGGGGACACCCATCGTCAACGCCGAGCCGACCGCCGTCCTCGCGGCAGTGGACGACACCCTGATCCAGCTCGGCGCGTTGCGGTCCGTCCTGGCGCCGTGGGGCCTCGCGAGCGAGATCCTACCTGTCCTTCTGCACGCGGTGTCGAAGCGCGACACGCTGCGCACGGCGCCCCCTCACGATGTACAGGCGTACGCCGCGGTCGCGTTCGGTCAGCGCGATCGGCTCGGACGGATCGCAGGCAGTGTGGCGGCGGCGCTTGGCGCGGCGAACAAGTTGTCGGCGTCGCGCGACGACAACAACCCGATCCAGCCGATTCTCGCGCGGTACGCGCAGGCGGCCGCGAGCGCGCAGCTCGCGACCACGTGCGAGGAGCTGATCGCGGGCGCTCAGGACATGCAGCGCGCGCTGGTGATCAAGGCGCTCCAGGCGAACCGGCTCGCGTCGATGCAGGCGATGGAGGAGCTGCATGCGGGGCCGGCGATGAAGGATCATCCCGCGCCGAAGGACAAGCGAACCGCACTCGAGATCGCGACGAATGTTCCCGCGGAGTCACACGTGCCACGATCGAGCTCGCGGGGGGCACGCGACCTGTCGCGTCCGTACCTCGACGTCCAGGACCGTGCGCGCGTCCTCGAGAACACGCTGCTCCAGGGTGGCGAGGTCGATCCGGACGAGCTTCAACGCGTGCAACTCGAGTCGCAGGAGATCGCGCTTCGCGCTCGGCTCGACAACCTGATGGCGCACCTCGAAGTCATCGACGGCGAGGCGGACAAGGCGGGCGCCGGCCTCGGGGCCAAGCTCGCGAGCCTCGGCAGCTCGCGGTTTCGCGGCCTGCGCGACGCGAGTCAGACGATCCGCTCCGAGCTGGTGCTCGTGCGCCGTGATCTCATCCTCGATCAGAAGATGCCCAAGCCACGCTCGGGCGATGGCGACGGTCTCACGCCACCACCGCTCGAGATCTCGGCCAAGTGCGACGCCCTCGCAAACGCGCAGGCGCGCTTCGGCGCGATCTCCGAGGATCGGGAGCTCGGAACGTTCCTCAAGAACGCCTATGACGTGATCGAGAGCCAACGTCTGCGCACCGCGGTCGTCACCGCGGCGGCGATGATCGGGCTCTCGTTCGTCGGCTCGGGGATGGCATCGGTGTTGACCAAGGGGATCGGGCGCGCATTCGGAACCGTCCAGGGCATCAAGGAGATCGCCGACCTCTCGCTGAAAGCCCGTGCCGGCATCTTTGCGGTCGGGGTGGCGACCGAGACCATCGTCAACTCGGCAGCACAGGTCGCATTCACGGGCGACGATCCGTGGAAGGCCCTGGTCGAGAACGCTCTCATGACCGTCGGGATGGAGGGAACCTCGGGGGTGATCGCGAAGGATGTGGGCGTCGCGCGCGCGTTCCACAAGCAGCTCGCCGAACAGGCCGCGCAGCTCCAGGTGATCGAGGCGAACGCGCTCAAACAATCGAGCAAGCTCGGCAAGGCCGCGCGCGTGGTCGGCCGCGAGGTGCTCGCCATCTCGGGCCACACCGTGATGGGCATGGCTCTCGGGGCGCTGTCGGGGAGGATCCTCGCGGCCCTCGACGGCAAACAGGCCCACGCGCCCGGCGCCGTTGGCTGGGAGGACACGGTCATCCAGGGCGCCTCCGTGGCGATCGGCCGGCTCGCGCACGCGCGCGTCGCAGAGCGGCGGCAATCGCTGGACGAGCTGGCGCGGCACAGCGGCAGCGCAGACGCACAGCGGCTCGTCGAGCACGCGAGGCAGCTCGAAGCGCTCTCTGCCGCGGTCATCAAGGCGCCGGACGCCCAGAAGGCACTGGACGTGCTCGCGCATCAGGAGCGACTGATCCAGCAAGAGATCCGCGTGATCGAAGAGCTGCTCGCGCGGCCCGATCACGGCGGCTACAGCGCCGACGATCTCACGCGCAGCAAGGCCGAGCTGTCCTCGCAGCTCGGCAACGCGGGCGACGCCACGATGCTCTCCGTCAAGCTGCACCTCACGGGGTTGCGCGAGCTGGCTCCCGGGACGTTGTGGAGTGGCACGCCCGACGACATCGCGCGCGGTGTCCGCGAGATCCAGGCCACGCGACCTGATGCCACGGTTCAGCAGGAGCTGAGCACGACGACCGTCCGCGTCGGTGATCACGTCTTCGAGTTTCACGAGGTCGCCGGTCCCGCCCAGCAGCGCCCGTCCGCGGACCACGCGAACACGCGTCCGCCAGAGGCCACGCACGAGCTGTCGAACACCGTCGTTCGCGTGCCCGGGTCGGAGATGCGCGGTGGCACCCAGGGCGTCGAGAAGTCCGCTCCGCACACGGCCGCACTACTGGAGCGCGCGAAGGCGACCGCCGGTACCGCGCAGCTTCCTGGCGTCACCGACATTCGGTCGTCATCGAAGCCTGGTACCTACCTCGTGATGCTGTCCGACCTCTCGTGGACGTCGGTCGAAGTGACGGTCGCGCGCACCGACGGCAGCAATCCGGCGCATCTCGTACCGAACTCAGCGCGCATCACCAAGATCGACGGGATCCAGATCCGCGGCGAACACGTGCTCCAGGTCTCCGAGCGCCTTCCGGTGGAGCAGGTCGATCGCGTCGTCGCGCACGGCCTCGCGCGCCTCGTCGACGCGCATCGCCAGGCCGTCCGCGGTACGTACGCCGGCAACGACGACAGCGTGCTGTCGCCTGACGATCGCGGCCGGATCGCCGAGATCTCCGTACTCGCGCGCGCGGCAGCGAGCGGCAATCCCGCTGCCTCCGCTCGCGCCCGCGCCGAGCTTGCGATGCTCACGGAGTACCTCGGGATCCGCGACGGCGCGCCGATGGCGAACGAGCGCCGCAGTGCGATCGACGGAGAGCTGAAAGGCTCGACCGAGGTCCGCGCCGAGCTGGCGCGCGCGTTCCGCGAACCCTTGAGCGAGGCACAGCGCAAGTCGGCGTTTGGCGACCTCGCGGCCGAGCAGGCCGACCATCAGCACCGGACGGCGCCGCACGACGCGCCGCCAACGATGACGACCCAGCCGGGACAGCGTGTCACGCGCGAACAGATCGCGCAGTACGCCGATGTCGCCGCGCGCCTGCGGCACCTCGTGAGCCAGCGAACGCTCGCGCGGTTCCGTGCGCAGCACGCGCAGCATCCGGGGCAGCATCCGCGCATCGAGGGCGTGCAACTCGGCGCCGGAGCCGCGCTCGCCGGCCGCGATCCATCCAAGCTGCTCGTCGACGCGCGCGGCCGCTGGCAAGCGGATGGCTCGGAGAACATCGCGCAGGTTGGCCAGCAACTCCAGGATCTGTACCGTGCTCGATTCGGCGACGTGCGCGAGGTGGCCGGCCCAGGCGAGCGGATCTCGCTCGACGCGATCCGATACTGGGAGGACTCGCTCGCCGCGCAGGGCGACGTGATCGACGGCTACGGAGCGCTGCGGACCGAGAATGGCAAGCTCCTCCTCGACATCAAGCCCACCGACGGTTCGGCTCCGCTGACGCTCGAGATCGGTGGGACCGTCACTAGCGCGCCGGGCTTTCCGAGCGAGAACATCCCCGGAGGCGCGCGCAACGTGAGCGCTGGCGAGGCCATCCTGTCGATCGAGCGCGCACTGCGAGCGCTAGACGAGACCGACGGGCCGCACCGTGACGCGGCCATTAAGGCGCTCGCGCGGATGCAGGACATCAAGACCACCCGTGACGTCGAGCTCGCGCGCGTCGCCGACGTGCTGCGGGATGCGTCCCCCGAATTCCTGACGGCCTTGCGAACGACCGAGACGCCGGCACCAAGTGCGGCTCCGCCAGGTCCCACGACACCAGCTCGGACGACTGCAGCGCCTGATCGGATCCCCGTCGACACCGCCTTGCTTGCCGCGACGGGCGGCAAGCGCTGGGACGCGCTGATGAATAAGGACGCCGCCGATGGCGAGCGCCAGCTCTTCTTCAGCAAGGAAGCGAACGACGAGACCATCAAGAAGGCGGCGAGGGAGCGCGATGATGTCAAACGCACCTGGATCTTCGCCGGTGCGGGCGGTAACGCAGTCAGCGGAGCTGAGATCATCCTCGCTAGTACTCAGAATGCAAACGTCACCCTCGTGGCACAGAACCAGCCCGCGGGCCTGTTCGAGAATGGGCAATTCCGGTCGATGGCGGAGCACCACGGCGACGCCCAAGTGGCAGGCTACGCGAAGGCCGCGGGTGTCATCGTCGATCTATCGCGAAGCACCAAGCGATTGCACCTCGTGCTCGATTCGAATCTCGACTTCGCGACGCCCGAGCTGACGACGGGCAGCGATGGATCGCAGCGGGTCGAGCTGCGAAACAAGGTCGCCGGCGGCGCGCCAGTTCCCGTCGTGCACGCCGGTCAAACCATCACGGGCGACATGTTCGTGAGCGCACTCGGGAGCCCTGGTCAGCTGCCGCCCGAGATCGGCGCGCTCGCACTGGAAGCTCGGCGCCGTGCTCCAGTTGACGATGACGCGAATCCTGTCGCTGAGCAGCGCTCCGTCTGGATCGAGGCGGACTTAGCCAAAGGTGATGAGCGGTACTTGGGCTACACCGTTCACATTCGCATCGGCGGCGGTTATCGATCCTTCGAGGTTCGGGGCGCGGCGTCGCGGTTCGTTCCCAGGGAGGAGTTCAAGCGGATGGGGGCAAGAGGAGAGAAGGACCTGGCGAGGATTGACCAGGCGTGGGTCGACGACGCGCATCCCAAGAGTGGAAATTTCGCGGCCGGCATGGCACCGACAACTGTGCAGGGCTCTCAGCAACACGTCGAGAAAGCTCGTTCGCAATGAGGAACGAAGAGGACATTGCCAGAGACATCGTCGAACATCCCGAGCGCGACGACCTTCGACTCGAGTTTGCCGAAGTGGTCTCCGCTTGCGATCCCCTATGGGCGAAGCTCATCAGGACGGACGTGGATCGCTACAACCCGAGATGGGAAAACATCGGTCGGGATTCAGGAAGAGCCGTCGAAGCGAGGTTGAAGGAGCCATTCGGCCGGTTCGGCGATGTAAGCATCGCATTCGAACGCGGGTTCCCGTCGACAGCCTACATGGCCCCCGAGACCTTTCTCGCACACGGGGACGAGA
>JACCQV010000803.1 GCA_013813945.1 Deltaproteobacteria bacterium
CCGCAGCCGTACTTCGATCCGTGGCTGGCCGAGGACAAGGTCGACGTGTTCGCGCCGGTCACCGAACCGTGGGCGGAGCGCTGCGTGTGGTGCCACAGCACGTATCCGTTCGAGCAGCGGATCGCGCGCGCGGCGGCGCGTCCGGTCGGGCACGGCTTCGAGCAGCAGTTCGTGGGCCCGCCCGGGCCCAAGATGGAAGGCGCCGGATTCATTCCGGCGCCTGGGGTAGACCGCCTCGTCGTCGAGGATCAGATCTCCGTCGGGATCAGCTGCGAGAGCTGTCACCTCGGTGGCCGCGCCCACGCGGCGGGTGCGCCGATTCACTTCGTACCGCAAGGCGCACGGGCGCGACCCGGGGCAGCCGTCCCCACGACGTTCGCGATGGAGCGCGCGGACGCGACGATCGTCAACACCGTCTGCGCGCAGTGTCACTCGGGACCGTCGCCGCGGCTCGCCGATGGCACCGCACTTCGCAACTCGAGCGAGGCCATCGACCTGGCAGCTTCCGCGTGCACGACGGCGCGCTGCACGGACTGCCACGATCCGCACCGCGGTGGGTTCGATGAGCGGCGCGCGATCGCTGCGTGCACGACGTGCCATCCGGCGCTCGCGGATCCTGCATCTGCCCGGCTGCACGCGGGCCACGAGGCACGCACCTCGTGCCTCGATTGCCACATGCCGAAGGTGGTGATGGGAATCGATCGCTTCGTCCGCACGCATCGCATCTCGTCACCGACGAATCCGAAGGTGCTCGCGACCGCCGGGCCGAATGCGTGCAATCTGTGTCACCTCGATCGCTCGATTGCATGGACCGTCGACGAGCTGCGCAGGGAGTTCGAGGTCCGTCTCGATCCGCAGGGCTGGAAGAGCTATGGCGATCCCGAGACCCCGGTCGGCGAGGTCTGGCTGACCAGTGCGGAGCCGGCGCTGCGGCTGATCGCGGCAGCCGCGTATGCGCGATCGCCTCTCGGGAAGTTGATGGTCGACGAGATCACCCGTGGCCTGTCCGATCCGCTCGCGCACGTGCGGTCGTGGACGCTGCTCGCACTCGAGGAGCTGTTGCATCGGCGGATCACCGTCGTGGAGTTCGACCCGCGCGGATCACCGGAGCAGCGCGCCCGCCAGATCGTGCGCCTGCGCGCAACGCCACTTCGATAAGGAGGGGCGGGCGCTGCCCCACGACGCCGGTGACGTACCTCGCGCTGCATCGGTTCACGCGCCCGCAGCGGCCCCAGCTCCCGATCTAGAGAACCCCTGAGTCAGTACTTCCGTCGCCGCCGCCACTCGAGGATCGCGATCGTGGGAATCGCGATCGCCAGCGCACCGATGATGTAGGCGGTATCGAGATCGAAGCTGCGGGCCTGCTCGCCTTTCGCCATGTAGACGACGAGCATGCCGACCGCAGTCAGCGCGATCGCCACGAGGATCTCGGCGACGATCTCACGCATGGATCAGAACTGCTCTCCGGGCCCGCACATGTACATGTCGATGTGCACCTCGTACTCGGCTTCGGGGCACTTCGCGATGTAGAGGTCGATGATCGCGCCGCAGCGGCCACCCTCTCCGACGTTGCCGCGCCGGCTGCCGGGAATCTGCCCCGGACTGCTGAACGCCTTCGAGCTGTCGGCGCAGCTCGTCTTCATCAGCCAGGCTTGCTGCGCCGGGATGCCGCAGACCTCGATGGCCTTGTCCTTGGTCGTCGGTGCGTCGCTGAACCGGGTCGCGGTCTTGCCGTAGCGGGCAGCGGCCTGGTCGGCGGTGAGGATGTACGGGCCGAACTCCTCGGGGTGGTTGGCGCAGGCAGCCTTGTCCGCCGCAGGCGGCGCGACCGCGACCGGTCCAGGCGATGGCGGCGCGGTGTTCGCCGGAGTCGTCGGTTGCGGGCTCGAACCGCCGCATGCGGCAGCGACCAGGATCAGCCAGGGCAGGGGCACGCGCATGAGCAGATTCTACGTCGCTCGCGCGGCGCCTTGCATCGCTGCGAGTCCGGCTTCGCGCGTCATGGCACCGGTGTAGCCGAGCTCGGTGCGCGCCTTGCGATCATCGACGGTGACCTCGTGACCGACGAGAGCGAGCGCCGTGCGAGTGACGGGTGGCCGCTTCATCCAGCGCGTCGCTGACGCCACCGCCGACGCCAGCCAGCGCGGCACGGAGCGGGTGACCGGGCCGACACCCTGAGTGGCGAGCAAGGAGGTCATGAAGTCGCGGAAGTCGACAGGCTCGCCGTCGGTGAGGAAGTAGATCTCGCCCGGCGTGCCGCGCTCGGCCGCCAGGAGTGCGCCCTCGACGACATTCGCGACGTGGCACGTCGAGGTCGGGTAGTGCCCCCCACCGATCCAGGCGAACGTGCCGCGCTTGACCGCCTCCGCGATCTTCGGCGTCAG
>JACCQV010000807.1 GCA_013813945.1 Deltaproteobacteria bacterium
CCCACGGCGCCGCCTGCGCGTCCGGGCTCGCCGCCATCGCAGCCCTGAGCGAGGGACGCTCCCGACTTACGCGATCTATTTCGCCGAAGTCCGCGAAAGCGCTCGAGCAGGAGGGACGCTCCCGATCTACGCGATCTATCTCGCCGAAGTCCTCGAGATCGCCTGGTGCTAGGTGGCGTAAGACGGGAGCGTCCCCTGTCTGGGGCGCTGCCCTGCGCGCACCTGCTGTCTGGTTTGCGTGGCGCGAGGCTGCCGGCGATGCGGTCGTGCCACTGCGCGAGCTCGCCGAGGTCCGCCGCGGCCTGACGACCGGCGCCAATCACGTGTTCTATCTGCGGCGCGAGGTCGCCCGCGAGCACCGGCTCGAGAACAGGTATCTCGCCCCCGTGGTGCGCTCGCCGTTCAACGGGGCGCCCGCACCGATCGCGATTGCCCCCGGAGAGTCGCCGCTCGTCGCGATCGCGTTGCCACCGGACATCGCGCTGACGAAGGTCCCGCGGATCGCGGCGTGGCTCCGCGACCACGAGGCCGAGGCGCTCGCGACCAGCGCTGCGCGTCGCGAGCCATGGTGGGCGCTGCCCGCGCATCCCGCGCGGCTGTTCCTCGCGAAGGCGTATGGGCCACGGTTCGTCCAGCGGCTCGCGGACGTGCCGATGCTCGCCGATCAGCGCGTGTACGCCCTGCATCCGCGCGACGGTGTCGACCTCGTCGCACTCGCAGCCGTGCTCAACGCACTACCGACCGCGCTCGCGCTCGAGTCGCTCGGCCGCGGCTCCATGGGGTTCGGTGCCGTCGAGTGGACCGTCCACGATGCGCTCGAGCTGCCTGTCCTCGACGTCCGACGCGCGGACAGTCGCACGATCGCGCGCTTGCACGCCGCGCTCGCAGGCTTTGCGCGCCGGCCGATCGAGCACGTTCGACTCGAGCGCGACCGGGCCGATCGCAACGAGCTCGATGCGGCGGCGATGGCACTCGCGCCGGGCGGCGAGCTCGCGCCCGAGCTGTGGAGCGCGCTGCTCGCATCCGTCGCGCTGCGCGATCGCTACTTGCTGCCGATCGTCTGACGGACGCCGTGCCATGTCGTCCGGTGCTCAGCTCGAGCGATCAGCGCGTCGCGTGCATCAAGACGTTCGTCGCGGGCCCTTGACGCATGAAGTACAGGTGCCGACCGTCCGGGGAGACCCAAGGGTCCGCATCGTCGAGCATCGTGTTGAGCTCGGCGAGCGGGGAGATGGACACGAACGGCTCGGTCGTCGACGCGCGCGTCGAAACGTACAGGTCGTAGTTGCCGGCCCGGTCGCTCGAGAAGTAGAGCGACAATCCATCGCTCGTCAGAAAGGCGCGGGAATCTTCGGCGGCGTTGTTGAGCGACGCGATCGGCACGGGCATCCCCCATGAATCCGTGACAAGGGAGCGCGTGGCGATGAACAGGTCCAAGCCCCCGTTGCGGTTCGAGGTGAACACGAGGATGCGCTGATCGTCGCTGGCCGTAGCCGAGGCATCGGAAAAGGTCGAATTCAGCTCCGGGTGGAACACCGGGGTGCTCCATGGGCCAGCTCGGCTGGGTCGCCTCGAGCTCATCGTGTCGAAGCCGCCCTGCTCGCCTGTGCGATTGCTCGCCAGGAACATCGTCAGCCCATCGGAGCTGACTTCCGGCGTTGTCTCTTCGCCGTCCGAGTTGAATTCGGCGATCGTCCGTGGGTCGCTCACGCGTCGATGACCGAGGAGCGCGTCGGGACGAGGACGTCCGTGTCGCCCACGTTGTAGAAGAGCTCGAGGCGATCGCCGGTGAGCGTGGGGTCATCGCCGTCCATGGGAAGCGGCATGCCTGGCTCGGGCTCCGGTGTCGTCCACCTGGTGTTCGCTGCATCGATCTCGGGTGCTGCGTCGGGGCCCGGACGAAGCGACAGCCCCAACACGATATCGCACCCAACCGACGCCATGATGGGTACGAGCAACAAGTACGCAACCGTCGTGGCCGACGTGTGTACGCATCCGCAGACCCTCACGAACGGATCGTCGCACGAAGCTCGGCGAGAACACTACTCAGTTCGCTGCGCGCTCCGCGAACAGCTCGACGATCAGCTCCTTGTGACCCTCGTTGGTCATCTGGATCGCGACGAGCCCGCGTGCGTCACGGTGATAGGTGCGATCGCGGAGGTTGCTCATCAGCCACTCGCGATCGAGTTGCTCGAGCCGGCGGACGCCGATGAAGAAGACGTCATCCTCGAAGAACGCCGGATTGGATTCCTCGGTCAGCTCGCCCCGCAGAACCCGCATGACGGTCGCCTTGAGGCCGTCGAGCTCGTCGCTCACGGTCAGAGCTCGAGCGTCGCCGCGAGGTCGTAGTCACTCGCCTGGGTGACGCGCGCGCGAACGAGCGAGCCGGGCGGCACCTGACCGTCCGCGAGATAGGTGACGCCATCGATGCCGGGCGCCTGGCCGTACCAGCGGCCCTCGAGGAGGTACTCGGACTCGGAGGACACGCCCTCGACGAGTACCTCGATCTCCTGGCCGACCATGCCCTCGTGGCGCTCGCGGCTGATCTTGCGCTGGATCTCCATCAGCGTCTGCTGGCGCTCGGCCATCACGTCGGCATCCACGCGATGCGGGAGGAGCGCAGACGTCGTGCCCGGCTCGATCGAGTAGGTGAATGCGCCGGCGCGGTCGAACTTCGCCTCGGAGACGAACGCACACAGCTCGTCGAACTCCTCGACGGTCTCGCCGGGGTGACCGACGATGAAGGTCGTGCGGATGACGACGTTATCGATCCGCGCGCGCAGCGTCTTCACGAGCTCGCGAGTGACCCGGCTCGAGTGGCCGCGACGCATGCGCTTGAGCATCGCGTCACTGATGTGCTGGAGCGGGACGTCGATGTACTTGACGACCTTCGGCTCACTCGCGATCGCGTCGATCAGCTCGTCATCGAAGGCGCTCGGGAATGTGTAGTGCAGACGGATCCACGCGACCTCGTCGATCTTGCCGAGCTCGCGGAGCAGCTGCGCGAGAGTCTGCCGCGACGCGGGCGAGCTGCCCTGATCCCAACCATAGCGCGTGAGGTCCTGTGCGATCAGGTTGAGCTCGAGGGCGCCACCCTTCGCGAGTGCGCGCGCCTCGGCCACGATGTCGTCGATCGGGCGGCTGCGCTGTGGGCCGCGCAGCTTGGGGATGATGCAGAACGAGCACGGGCGATCGCAGCCCTCTGCGATCTTGACGTACGCGCTGTGCAGCGCGCCGATCCGCTTTCGCGGCGCTTCGTGATCGTAGATGTACGTCGGCGTTTCAGAGACCTGGATCACCGGCAGCGCCTTGCGTGCCTTGGTCTTGCCGGATGGCAGCTTGACCACCGCCTGCGGCGACAGCGCCTTCGCGAGCGACTGGAAATCCGCAGAGCCGAGGATGTGATCGATCTCCGGAATGTCCTTGGCGAGCTCGCCGGCATAACGCTGCGCGAGACAGCCGGTCACCACCAGCTTGCCGCCCTTGCCCTTGTGCTGCGCCATCTCGAGGATGGTGTCGACGCTCTCTTCCTTGGCCGCATCGATGAACGCGCACGTGTTCACGACGATCACGTCGGCGCCTTCGGGCGCGGTGACGAGC
>JACCQV010000811.1 GCA_013813945.1 Deltaproteobacteria bacterium
GCCATACCCCGCTCGTGCCGAACATCACCAGCGCCGCAGTCGCGGCCGTCATGCCGATCATCATGATCAGTGCGACGCCCGCGCGCTTGCTCTTGAAGTAACGGTCGGACAACCAGCCTGTGATGAACACGCCGGGCAGCCCACCGAGCTCGAACGCGGTCGCGTAGACGTTCGCCTCCGCGTTGCTCAGTGCGTAGTTCTTGACGAGGAAGTACGTCGCCCAGGACCACACCGCGTAGCGCACGAACTTCGCAAAGAAGTAGAAGCCCGCCACCAGGAAGAGGTTGATCCACGAGGTCCGGGACAGGCCCATGTAGCCGACCTGGCGGGGTTCCGCGACGCGCGACTCGTCGACCTCGGTGACCGGATCGTCGATCGCGGGAAGGCCAACATCCTCGGGGAGGTTTCGCTGGAAGAAGTAGTACTGGATCCACACCGCAGCCAGCACCATCGCCCCGGCAAAGAAGCACCACCGCCACGGCGACGGCTCGTCGAATTCGCGTAGCGACAGCACCCAGCCAAGCACCCACGCGGAGGTCAGCGCACCTACGGTGAAGTTCGTCGACCACAGGCCCATCACGCGCCCGCGCTCGTGTTTGTGAAACCACCCGGCCATCGTGCCGACGTTGCCGGACCAGCCGGTGGCCTGCGCGAGGCCGTTGACGCCGATCAGGCCCGCCCATAGCCACGGATCGAGGGTGAGGCCCATCGCGAGCGTGCAACCGATCGACAGCGCCATCCCGAGCAGCACGTTGCGCCGCGGGCCGAGCCGCGTCCCCATGTCCGATGCGATGAACTGTCCGATCGCATACGCGACGAGGTACGCGGCGTAGATGTTCGCGAGCGTCGTCGCGTCCCAGCCGGTCTCGTCCTGGATCGCCGCCTTCGCCGCCGAGAACGGCTTGCGGCAGAAGTAGAAGCCGACGTACGAGAGCCAGGTCGCGACGAACACCTTGGTCCGCCACGAGCGATGCTCGCGCGTCAGCGGCTTGACGACTGCACCCACACCGTCAACGTATCATCGACGGCGAAGCCGCGTGAGGGCGGCGCTGGCACCGAGCGCGAGACGCTCCAGATCGGCGGTCGCTGTCTGCAAGTCTTCCCCCTGCGCATCACCGACAGCGAGCAGCATCGCGGGCTTGTCGCCGACGATGATCGCGGTGGCTGAGGGCGCGCGCGCCATCCCGAGCAAGCGTTGCAGGCGGTCCTCGACGTCGCCGTGACGCTCCGGTGTCAGCTTCGCAACTTCGCTGAACGAGAACGCGGTCTGTAACAACGAGGGTTCGTCCATCGTCATGACGATCCACTGCGCGAGGTCATCGGAGATCTGCGCCCCATGGCCTCGGCGCCCCGTCGCCGATGTGCCGTCGACGTCGAGCAGCAGAGCGGCGCTCCAGCGCTTCGCGGCGAAAGCCATGATCGCATCGCACGCGTCATCGATCGTCGTGGCCGCGTCGAGCTGCGCGAGCGTCACGCCCAGGCGTCCCGACACCGCGAGTTGCGCAGTGGGGACCTGCGAGCCGACAGCGATCGGTTTCGGTGCAGGAAGCGGGGGCGCCGGCAGCGGCGACGGGATCGGGCGTGGCGGGATGCTCGGGATCTTGGTGGGGTCACGTGGAGCCGCGCTGCGCATCGCGTTCGATGACGCGCGCTGAAGCGCCGCGAGGGCGGCCGGGGGAGGGCGCAACGGCACGCCACTCGGCGGAGTCATCGATCGCACCGGGACTGCAACCGGTTCCGGAGCTGACACCGGCGGTGGAGCTGCAGCTGGCTCCACGAATGAACCGAGGGCAGCGATCGCCGCTTCCCCTGGCTCGACGATCTCGCCAAACATACCGAGACCGGCGATCGCCGCTTCGGCTTCGGCGTCCGCGGCGGTGGATTCGGCCGCCGCCGCCGACTTGAACGCACGCGCGCCGGCAGTGGCTTCGATCCCGCGCGTGGCGGCGCCCGCACTGACGACGGTCCCCGATCGTGCGGCTGCGGTCGTCTTCGCGGCGGCCTCGCTCTCGCTGACTGCCCTGGCGATCCGCGCAGTTGTCGTTGCTTCGATCTGTCGGGCGGCGGCCTTGCTGGCGCGTACGGCAGCGGCTGCTTTGATCTCGCGCGCGGCTCCGGCTTCGGCGGCCGCGGTCGCCGACTTGGCGGCGCGGACGACGGCCGCGGCTTCGATCTCCTTCGCCGCAGCGGCTTCGGCGGCGGCGACCTTGATCCCTCGTGCCGCGGCTGCTTCGGCGGTAGCGGTCGCCGACTTGGCGGCTCGCACGACGGCGGCCGCCTCGATCTCTCGCGCGGCGGCAGCTTCGGCGGCGGCCAGCTTGATCTCTCGCTCGGCGGCGGCGGTCGCCTCCTTCGCGGCGCGGCCGGCAGCGGCTGCCCGGATCGTTCGCCTCGCGGCTGCTTCGGCAGCGGCGGCCTTGATC
>JACCQV010000812.1 GCA_013813945.1 Deltaproteobacteria bacterium
GCGGCTCTCGTCATCCTTGCGATGCCGGCAGCGGCGAGTGCAGCGCCGCCCGCCACGATGACGATCGAGGGCGAGGTCATGCAGACCACCAGCCGGTGGACGCGCGACGGTAGCCGGATCGTCACCGAGGCGACCGTGCACACGGATGCCGGTGAGATCGTCGTCAGTCAGCTCGGTGGCAGCGTCGACGGCATCGGCATGCGAACGATGCCCGGCCCCGAGATGCTCGTACCGGGAATGCGGGTCGCCGTGGCGGCGCACCCGGATGAGGATCTCGCACGGCGCACGCACGTCGTGGTCGACCGGGTTCGTGTCCTCGCGATGCCGCCGGGCTACGTGCGAACGGGGCCCACGAAGGCCGGGAACTCTCTGTACTGGGAGTCGGGCTGCATCTTTGTCACCGCCGATGCCGCGGGTACGAAGCAGCTACCTGGCGACACCGAGTTCGGGGTGATCGAGCGATCGATCGCAACCTGGAACGCGGCGTCCGCGACGTGCTCGTACATGGAGCTCAAGTATCAGGGAGTCGAGGCCCGCGAGGTCGGGCGCGATCGGGTCAACATCATCAAGTTCCGCGACATGTCGTGGTGTCGCCCGGCCGTCGATGATGATCCCGCTCGCTGCTATGCCGACTCGGCGGCGGGGATCACGACCGCTGTCTACGTCGACGATGCGGGCAGCGATCGCGACGGTGCGATCGTCGACGCGGACATCGAGATCAACGGCAAGTTCTTCGCGATCTCCGACAACGGAGTCACGCTCGGTACCGAGAGCTGCAAGGCCGAGCTGTCGAACACGCTGACGCACGAGCTCGGACACCTGCACGGCATCGAGCACCCCTGCCTCGCCGATGGTGATCCGATGCGCGTCGATCACATGGGCCGCGCGGTCCCGCTGTGCAGGACCGTCATGGATCCGAAGATCGTGGAGGCGACGATGTTCAACTTCCAGGAGTGCGGCGAGACCAAGAAAGCCTCGCTCGAGGCAGAGGACATCGCCGCGGTCTGCGGGATCTACCCGCGCAGCGAGGACCCGGGCACCTGCGAACCGGTATCGCTGAACGAGCGGGGGTGTTGCAGCGCGGCGGACCGCCCGGTTCCGGCCGTGCTCCTCGCGGGGTTGACCCTCCTCCTCGTTGGCCGTCGCCGCCGCCGCACCCCGTCTTGACAAGAAACTTCGAACCTCGTGAATGACGAGGGTATCCTTGCGACATGAGCGTGGCGTGCCCGAAGTGTGGCGTGGCAGTGGTGCCGGGGTACGTGAAGTGCCCGAAGTGCCAGGCCGTGCTGCCGCAGCGCCGCGCCATGTCGACGACGGCCGGTGGCACCTCGTCCCTCAGTGAGGGTGGGATGTCGCCCTGGCTCGTCGCTGCCATCGTCGCGGCGGTCGGCGTCGGCATCGTCGTGTTCGCCATGCGCGGTGGTGGGGACAAGCCGGCGAGCGTCGACACCGCTGCCCCCCTGGCAGCCCCGGAAAAGCCGCCCGAACGGCCCACCGAGCCCACCGAGAACCCGACCCCGACGGCCGTTCCGGCCCCGGCCGCCGACCCGACCGTCGCGGTCCGCGATCTCGATCGGGCGCTCAGGAAAGAGCGACTGTGGGGAACGATCGAGGTCGTCGGCTCGCGGGTCGAGGTCCGGACCGCGAGCTGCCGCGAGGCGACCATGATGCCGGTGCTCGACGCTGCGATCCCCGCGCTCCGCCAGGCAGGGGTCACCAAGCTGCGCTGTCTCGAGCAGGCGGGTGCGCTCGTGTTCGAGCGCGAGATCTAGCGGCAATGCTGGTCAGTTAGCGCGTTTCGGCGTCCTGCACGTGCCACGTGTCACGTGCTCGTACACCTCCACGACCATCGGCATAGCTGCTCAGCATGCCGACCACCCGGACCAGGAGGCTTGGCCGCAGCCAGGTCCGACTCCGGCACCGTACCGCTGGTCCACAGCGCCGAGTGGCCACGCGGAAGGCGTGGGGATCGACCTGAACCCGAACGCCAGGTGTTCGATCGCGCGCTGATAGACGTCGAGCCTCTC
>JACCQV010000828.1 GCA_013813945.1 Deltaproteobacteria bacterium
GTATAGAGCGCCCCGTGTCCGCCCGCTTCACCATGCCGATCACCGCCGTCGAGTCCGACATCGACGAGGTCGGCCATGTCTCGAACATCGTGTATGTGCGATGGGTAAACGACGTCGCGATGGAGCACTCGCGGGCGCTCGGCTGGGACTACGCGGCCTACAAGGCGTTCGGTGCGGTGTTCATGGTTCGCCGTCACGAGATCGATTACATCGCGCAGGTGACCCTCGGGCAGACGCTGTCGGCGGAGACCTGGGTCGACGAGTGGCGCCAGGCGTCCTGTATCCGCAAGACCGAGCTGATTCGCGACAGCAAGGTCGTCGTCCGCGCGGCGACGACGTGGGCGCTGATCTCGCTCGGCAGCGGGCGACCGATCCGGATCCCCGACGAGATGCGCGAGAAGTTCGTCGCCTAGAACCGAGCGAGCGCGCGCTCGATTGCGATCCCGGTGGCTCGAGGCTGTTCGAAGCCAACATCGTGCCCCGCGTCTGCGATCACCTCGAGGGGGGCGGGTAGGGCGCTCGCGATCGCGACGTACTTCGGATCATCTGCACCGGCGATGAGCCCGAACCGATGGTCGATGGCCCCGCGATAGTCGGGCATCTCGGCCAACCCCATCACCTCGAGGCTGCGCGCGAGCTGCTCGGGATCATGGCCGAGCCGGCGCGCGCGATGTGCGGCGCGGCGCTCCGGTTCGACGCGGGCCCGCGTCGCGAACAGCGGCTGCGCTTCCCACGCATCGAGGAATTCGCCGAGGGACCTCTCGCGCAGCATGTTCGCCCAGGCCGCATCCCGTCCCCGTCGGGCAGGACGTTCGGCATCGTCGATACCGGGGTTGACGCTGATCAGCACCGCGCGCGGGACGTAGCCAGCGACGACGAGCGCCGTCGCAACGCGTGCGCCGAGCGAGTAGCCGACGACTGCATCGACCTCGCCGAGCTGGTGGGCCACGGCTGCGATGTTGGCATCCCACGTCGCAAGCACAGGACCGCCGCCGTGCCCGGGAAGCGCGATTGCCTCGATGTGGTCGAGCTCGTACCGCATCGACGCATCGCCGAGGAAGCCATGCAGGGCAGCGACGCGCATTGCCTGACGATGCTACCAGTCGTCGCCGAGCGGCGCGAAGTGCACGACGCCGACGTTGAAGTCGTCGACCACGCGAAACAGCTCGACGGTCGCGCCGACCTGCACACCCGGTCCGACGAGCGATGATACCGAGAGCTCGACGGAAAACTCGCGCAGCTCCTCGGATACCGGGATCGAGAATCCTCGATCGGCGCACGTGTAGTGCGTGTAGCCGTCCCAGTAGTCGTCCTGCGGCACGGACACCGAGACCTGTTCGCCCACCATGCAGCCACCCTCACCACCCACGTTCCATTGCCCGCTGATCTCGTTGCTCGGCAACAAGCATCCAGTCGCGACCATCGGGAGCAACGTGAGGAGGCAGCGCATACCGCAGGGGACCACGGCGCCGGCGATCGGCGCGCGGCAAGCGCCGGCAACGTCAGGCTTGAGCGAGTCCGAACGCGCAGCCCCACGGATCGACGAGCAACGCCATCCCGTTCGCAGCTGGCATCACGATCGTCGCCTCCAGCTGCTGCGCGCGAGCTGCCGTCGCCGCGACCTCCGGAACGCGGATCCACACGAACCATCCGGGCTGGACACCCGACATCGGCATGCGCAGACCCGCGCGTGCAGCACCGTCCCGCTCGAGAAGGTGGTACGTGCCATCTGGTAGCGGGGTCTTGGTCTCGGTGTAGCCGCCGATTGCCTTGTAAAACGAGACCGACGAGCTCGTGTTCAGCGTGTAGAGCTCGGCCCAGCAGAAGCTGTTCGGTGGGCCAGCCCATCCCGGATCGCCCTCGACGGCCGACGGCTGCAGCATGGCAAACCCATGACCGTTCGCATCCTGCGCGACCGCGAATCTACCGATGTCGAGGAGCGCCGACGGCTCACGCAGCACCTTCGCGCCGTGGTTCTTCGCCTTCGCCGCGCTCTCGTGTCCGTTCACGACCTGGAAGTGCGGCATCCACCGCGCGTACGGCTCGGAGAACCGATAGATCGGGGTGTGGGGGAGCGGCGCGGTGTAGCCGCCGATCCGACGCCCGTCGCTCATGATCGTCGCATACGACCCGGTCGACATCGTCAGCGTCTGTGTCGTCCAGCCAAACAGCGCGCGGAAGAACGTCTGAGCTTTCGCCGGCTGACTCGTCTGGTAGTCGAACGAGACGATCCGTCCGGCGGGAATCTCCATCATCAAACGGTATCAGAGCACGCCGGACTGCGGAGCGAGCACGAGCTTGATGAACTCCTCGCGCGTTGCAAGCTCGAGGAACACGCCGCGCACACCACTCGTGACGAGCCGCGCCTCGTGCGCACCCACACCACGCGCTGCCATGCACATGTGCAGCCCTTCGATGTAGACCGCCGAGCCCTGGCTCTGGAGCTCGACGTGAAGGATGTCGGCGAGCTCGTGCGTCAGGTCTTCCTGAAGGCGCGGCGCTCGCGCGATCAGGCGTGCGAGCCGCGACAGCTTCGACAGGCCGAGCACCTTCTCCGTCGGGATGTACGCCATCGAGATCCGGTAGATCACGGGCAGGAGGTGATGCGGGCAGACGCCAAAGCACGTGTTGTGCTTGGAGATCACCATCTCCGTGTACTTCGCCGGGAACGTCTTTGCGAGCAGGGCGGCGACCTCGGCCTTGACCTGCTTCTGGTCGTGGATCAGCTCGTGGAGACCCTTGGCCGCGCGCTTCGCCGTCTCCGAGAAGTTTTCGTCGCCGACGTCGAAGCCGAGGAGGCGGATACCTTCGAGGATGTCTTCGTAGCCCTTCGTGAAGAGGGCGAGGGCTTTGCTATCGAGCTCCATGGGGTGTCCTGGTAAGTCGTCAGGATCGCGGTCGTGGCGGCGGCGATGCCAAGCTGCCCCGCGTCGGCGATCGCCACGCGAGCGATCGCGTCGTAGCTCGAATCGTCCCCCCGAACAAGCCGGCGCGGCATCGCTCCGCGGATCACGGTCACGCGCAGGCGGCGATGCGACAACGTCTGGTCGTGATGCGCGACGGCGGTGCGATGGATCGTAACGCCCAGGGCAGCCGCGATCTCCAAGGACGGCAGCTCCCACAGGCCGCCGAACAGACCCTGGGGTGGTCGCCGGACCATGACGACTTCTCCGCGGGCCTCGATCCACACGAGCGTCCGTGCGAGCACCGGTAGGTCACGCGCGGCTTTCCGGGCAGCCACCACCGGCAGCTCGTCCTGGCGGCCGGTCCGCGCTGTGCTGCACAGCTTCGCGAGCGGGCACACCAGGCACCGCGGTGACGTCGGCGTACACACCGTCGCACCGAGCTCCATCAGGCCCTGGTTGAGATCACCCGGCGCTGCGGCCGCGGGGAGCGCCGTCATCAGCGCACCGGCGTGGGCCCACAGCGCCTTGGCGCCTCCCGAGGACTTGATGTCGAGCTCGACTGCGAACACGCGCGCGAGCACACGGGCAACGTTTCCATCCACGAGCGGCGCTCGCTCTCCGAACGCGATCGACGCGATGGCACCTGCCGTGTAGGGCCCGATGCCCGGCACGGTGCGGAGCTCGGCCGCCGTGCTCGGCAGCTGCCCCTTCGCGCACACGGCCTGCGCACCCGACCACAGGTTGCGTGCACGCGAGTAATAGCCAAGCCCTGCCCAGCTCGCGAGCACGTCGTCGAGCGGCGCCGAGGCGAGCGCGGTCACGGTCGGAAACCGCGTCATCCAGCGCTCCCAGAACGGGATCACGGTCGCGACTCGCGTCTGCTGCAGCATGATCTCGCTGACCCAGATCGCGTACGGGTCGCGCGTTCGGCGCCACGGCAAATCGCGCTTCACCAGCGCGTAGTGCGCGAGCACGGCGGTCGCGATCGCGCGGGCGGGGTCCACCGCCCGTTGGTATCACGCGTCAGTTGAACAGGTGGATCATGATCGCGACGGTCGGATCAAAGATCGCGCCGATCGCGGTCGTCGTCGTCGAGGTCTCGTCCAGCGGCTCGGGCTGCTCGTTCGTGACCTTGGTGAACGACACCAGCGGGTTGCCGGCGGCAAAGCTGATGCACCAGTGGCGCGAGTACCAGTACGAGACGCCGACGCCCCAGCCCAGCGCGATTGCCGTGATCTTCCTGTTGTTGTCGGCACCATCTGGGTTGTCCGTCTGGTTCGACAGCCCCACGCTGGCGAGGAGCTCGAGCTCGACCTTGCCGTGGCGTACGAGCGGAAGTCGCATTCCGGCCGCGATGGTCAACTCGGTCGACGAGTCCTTCTCGTCATCGTCTGCTGCCTCGCGCTTGACGGTGGTGTTGCCGAGCACGACCTGCGGCTCCAGCGTGAGCCCACCCGCGAGGCGAACACGCACGCTCGTGATGTTCGGTGTCTCGAGCGAGGACGGCAGCAGGTAGCCGAGGCCAATGCCGATCGCGAGACCCTCGGGCCGATCGGCGTTCGCGTCGCCGGTCGACTCCGGCGCAGCAACCGGCGGCGGTGGATCGGGCGGCCGCGGCGGCTCCATGGGCTCGGGCGCTGGTTCCACCGGGTCGCCCGGTGGCGGCGCCATCGGATCGGGCTGGGCCGTGGCAAGGTCACCGGTCGCGGCGATCGAGATCAGGGCGAATGCCCACGTCATGGTCTTCATCACGGTCCTCCTTCACTCGGCTGGGGCGGCATCGGCGGGGTGCAGTCTGCCGTGCAGTCGCCAACAAGCGACGAGCACTCGTTGGCGTGCAAGCTGACGCACTCCGCGCACGGCTCTGACACTGGCCCCAGGTTGCCAATGCAGTTGGTCACGCACTCGTCGCGATCACCCGACAAGATGGTCGTGCAGCGACACAGCGTCGTGCACGCAACCTCATCGATCGTCTCCTGCGGTGTCTCGCACGCTGCGATACCGAGACCGACGAAGACCAAGCACACCCGTGCGTTCCCCCGCATCTCAGTGATCTTCGGATGCCCGCCGCGCGGCAGGCAAGTTTTCTACTCGGCCCGGATCGACCACACGCGCCAGGCGACGCCGCCGAGCTCCGTACGCACCACGACCGCAAGATCTCCGACCATCGGATCCTCGAGCTCGACCCGCAGGTACGACTCCGGCAGATCGAAGTCATGCATCGTTCCGCACGAGGTCAGCCAGTTGACGTCATCGCCTTCACCCACCTCGACGAAGAGCGGCACGTTCGTGAGCGGCGCGACGACCAGCTCCGGTGTCTCCGCGGGGTCGGTGACGAGCGTTGGGTTCTCGGCAGCCTCGCCGAGCCACACCGTCTTGATCGCCGCGACGGGCTCGTCGTGCAGGCCGGACGAGAACGCAGTCTCCGGGAACCCGACCCCCACGACAAGCGGCACCGGTGCGCCCGGCGCGAGGCCGAGCTCGGTACGAACAGCGGCGAGCCGCGCTTCGTCCGGCGCCGTGACGATCCAGCGGTTCGCTTCGAAGCGCAGCGCGGTCGCGAGGCTCTGCGGCGACACGACCTGCGCGCCGGGCGGGACCTCTGGTGTCGGACGCGCTCCCTTGCGACCCACGAGTGTATCGATCTCGGACTGCGCGCCAGCGACGATCCGCGGCGGCGTCGCGCGTACGGCGATGATGCGATCGTGATCGAGCTGCCACGGCGGGTCGATGCTCGCGTCGCACCCAGCGAGCAAAACCGCGAGAACCAGGTACTTCAAAAGATCCCCCGGAGCCCGAGCGACGGGATCAGTGGCAGCGACTTGAACGCCGCGCGTTGCGAATAGTCGTAGCTGTAGAAGTACGTGACGATGCTCTCGTTCATGTAGGCGTTCTGCAGATCGAGGAACGCGGTCATCGCCGCCGGCCCCCACTTCCAGCTGAAGTCGACGCGGAGATCGAGCTGGTGGTGCATCGGGGCGCGGTCGGAGTTCACCGGCGCGTTGATCGGGATGTAGACGTTGCGATCGCTATCGAGCACGCCGCTCGTGAGTGGCGTGTGCGGCAGGCCCGAGTACACCTGGAAGCGGCCGCCCAGCTGCCAGCGCCCGCGCTGCCAGCTGACTGCGGCATTCATGCTGTGG